>NZ_JBHVFU010000011.1:0-209144 GCF_042801455.1 Streptomyces sp. NPDC057565
CAAGACCCGCACCCACTACGACGAAGCGACCGCCTGGTCGCACCACGCACATCCCCATGCCGCTTGACCTCAAACGTCATGGGGTGTCTGACCCGACGCCGTCCCGGCCTCGTACCTCCGTAGCTCCATCGCCCGCACCCCAAGGACTCCCATGTCGCTCACCAGCGATCCACCCCTCGACCGGCCGGCCGGTCCGCACACCGATACCGGAACCGGCACCGATACGGATGGCGGCGTCGACCACGGTGCGCTCACCGTCGTCCCCGTACGCCACCCCTGGCGATGGGTCGCGGTCGCCGCCACCGCCGTCCTGCTCGCCCAGTTCCTGCACGGCCTGGTCACCAACCCCGGCTGGGAGTGGGACGTCTTCGCCCGCTTCTTCACCGCCGAGATCATCCTCAAGGCCGTCGGGGTCACCCTCCAACTGACCTTCTACGGAACGGTTCTCGGCTTCGCGCTGGGCATCGTGCTCGCCTTCATGCGCCTGTCGGCCAGCCCGTTCCTCAGCGCGGTCGCCTACGCGTACATCTGGGCGTTCCGCTCCATCCCGCTCATCGTCCAGCTGCTCTTCTGGTTCAACCTCGCCTATCTCTACAAGGAGTTGCAGTTCGGCATCCCCTTCGGGCCCGGCTTCTTCTCCTTCGACACGATGAACCTCGTCGGTGCGATGAGCGCGGCCGTCCTCGGACTCGCCCTGCATCAGGCCGCTTACGCGGCGGAGATCGTCCGCGGCGGTGTACTCGCTGTGGACAGCGGCCAGTTGGAGGCGGCGGCCGCCCTCGGGATCCCGCGGTACCGGCAGCTCCGGCGGATCGTGCTGCCGCAGGCGATGCGTTCCATCCTGCCGAACGCCGCCAACGAGATCATCTCGCTCTTCAAAGGCACCTCGATCGTCTCGGTGATGGCGATCGGCGAGCTCTTCTACCAGGTCCAGGTCGTCTACGGGCGCAACGGCAGGGTCGTGCCCCTGCTCATGGTCGCCACCGTCTGGTACATCCTCCTGACCACCGCGCTCTCCGTCCTCCAGCACTACGTCGAACGTCACTACGCCAAGGGGGCCGCGCGATGAGCAGCACCACCAAGGACACCACCACCGATTCCCCGGACGCCATGGTCGAGATCCGCGCCGTGCACAAGAGCTTCGGCACCCTCGAAGTCCTGCGCGGCATCGACCTGTCCGTACGCGCCGGAGAAGTGGCCGTGGTCCTCGGCCCGTCCGGCTCAGGCAAGTCAACGCTGCTGCGCACCATCAACCACCTGGAGAAGGTCGACCACGGCTGGATCAGCGTCGACGGCACCCTTGTCGGCTACCGCAGGGACGGCAACAAGCTGTACGAGCTCCGTGAGCGCGAGGTCCTGCGCCAGCGCACCCGGATCGGCTTCGTCTTCCAGAACTTCAACCTCTTCCCGCACCTCACGGTCCTGGAGAACATCATCGAGGCGCCGGTCTCCGCACTGCGACGCCCCCGCAAGGACGCCGTCGCCGCCGCCGAGAAGCTCCTCGCCAGGGTCGGGCTCGCCGACAAGGCGGGGGCGTACCCCAAGCAGCTCTCCGGCGGGCAGCAGCAGCGGGTCGCCATCGCCCGCGCGCTGGCCCTGGAACCGAAGCTGCTGCTCTTCGACGAGCCGACCTCGGCGCTCGACCCCGAACTGGTCGGCGAAGTCCTCGATGTCATCAAGGACTTGGCGCGTGGCGGCACCACGATGATCGTCGTCACGCACGAGATCGGCTTCGCCCGCGAGGTCGCCGACACCGTCGTTTTCATGGACGAGGGCCGGATCGTCGAGCAGGGCGCCCCCGCCGACGTACTCGACCGCCCGGACAACCCGCGCACCCGCGCCTTCCTCTCCAAGGTCCTGTGACCCCCATGTCCTCTCCCGCCCTTCCTCCAAGGAGTACGCACGTGTCCGTCCGCCGCACCCTCGCCGCCGCGCTCGCCACCCTCACCGCCGCGGGGCTGCTCACCGCCTGCGGTACCAGCGACGCCGCCACTGACGAGATCAAGCCGAAGGGTCAGAAGGGCACCGGCATCAACATCGGGCCCGACCAGCACCGGATCAGAGGCAGGAAGGTCGACGCCGTCGCGGCGAAGGTGCCGAAGGCCGTCCGTGAACGCGGCACGCTGCGACTGGGCGCGAGCGCCGACGCGTCCCCGCCGCTCGGCTTCTACGCCACGGACGACAGGACCCGGATCGGCTCCGAGATCGACATAGCGACCCTGATCGCCGACACGCTCGGGCTGAAGCCGCAGTTCGAGCAGGTCTCCTGGGAGAACCTCTTCGTCGGCCTCGACAGCTCCAAGTTCGACGGGGTCCTGTCGAACGTCACGGTCACCGAGGAGCGCAAGGAGAAGTACGACTTCGCGACCTATCGACTCGACAACATCGCCTTCGAGGCGAAGAAGGGATCCGGCTGGAAGGTGAAGGGCCCGAAGGACGTGGCGGGGAAGACCGTCGCCGTCTCGTCCGGCACCAACCAGGAGAAGATCCTCGTCGACTGGAGCGAACAGAACGAGAGGGCCGGGCGCAAGCCCGTCGACATCAAGTACTTCCAGAAGGACACCGACTACTACCTGGCGCTCCAGTCCGGCCGGATCGACGCCTACCTCGGCCCCAGCCCGTCCGCCAACTACCACGTCGCGTCCGCCGGTCAGTCCGAGATCGTCGGCACGCTGTCGGGCGGCGGCGACGGGGTCCAGGGGAAGATCGCCGCCACCACGAAGAAGGGCAGCGGCCTGGTCGAGGCGTACGCGGCCGCCATCGACCACATCATCGAGGACGGTTCGTACGCCAGGGTGCTGCAGCGCTGGGGGCTCTCCAACGAGGCCGTCGAGAAGTCCGAGATCAACCCGCCCGGCCTTCCCAAGCCCAAGAACTGAGCCCCGAGAGGTCCGCACAGCCATGCCTGCCACCACCGCACTTCATCTGGCCGCCGAGATCGGCGGTCCGCCCCACTACGACGCCCCGCACTACACCGCGCTCGCCCAGCTGGCCGAGCGCGGGAGCCTCGACTTCGTCACCCTCGGCGACTCGTTCGCCCGCCCCGGCCTCGACGCGCTCGCCGTGCTCTCCCGGGTCGCGCCCGCCACCCGCCGGATCGGGCTGGTGCCGACCGTCACCACCACCCACACCGAGCCGTTCCACGTCTCGTCCGCCGTGGCCACCCTGGACTGGGTGAGCCGCGGCCGGGCGGGCTGGAGCGCCGAGGTGTCGACGACCGGAGCCGAGGCCCGGCTCTTCGGCCGGCGGCCCGCCGCCCCCGCCGCGGACCTGTGGCGTGAGGCCGCCGACACCGCCGAGGCCGGCGCCCGGCTCTGGGACAGCTGGGAGGACGACGCGGAGATCCGTGACGTCGCCACCGGGCGCTTCATCGACCGCGCCAAGCTGCACTACGTCGACTTCGAAGGCGCCACCTTCACCGTCCGCGGACCCGCCATCGTGCCCAGGCCCCCGCAGGGCCACCCGGTCACCGTCATCGACGGGACGGGCGGACCGAGCCAGGACGCCGCCGCACGCCACGCCGATGTCGTGCTCGTACGGGCCACCACACCCGAGCAGGCCGCCGGCATCCGGGCGGAGGTACGGCGCCGTGCCGCGACGTACGGCCGCGACCCCGATGCCCTGCGGGTGCTGGTGGCGCTCACCGTGGATCTCGGGGACGCGGAGACCGCACCCGAACCCGGTCCGGAGAGCGGACCGCGGCTCGCCGCCGGGGGCTCGTACTATCGCGGCGGCCCGGTCGACCTCGCCGAACTCATCGGCCAGTGGCACCGGGGCGGAGCCGCCGACGGCTTCCACCTCACACCCCTCACGCCCGCACGCGATCTCGAACGGATCGTCAACGGCACCGTGGCCCTGCTGCAGCACCGCAGCCTGTTCCGCACCTTCTACCCCGGGGGAACGCTCCGCGAGCACCTGGGGCTGACGCGGCCGGCCAACCGATACGCCCTCGCGGAGGGACGAGCATGACCGCACCGACGCAGAAGCAGATGCATCTCGCCGCCCACTTCCCCGGCGTGAACAACACCACCGTCTGGTCCGACCCCCGCTCGAAGAGCCAGATCGACTTCTCCTCCTTCGAGCACCTCGCCCGCACGGCGGAGCGCGGCAGGTTCGACTTCTTCTTCCTCGCGGAAGGGCTGCGACTGCGCGAGCACAACGGCCGGATCCACGACCTGGACGTGGTGGGCCGTCCCGAGTCCCTCACGGTGCTGAGCGCGCTGGCCGCCGTCACCGACCGGCTCGGGCTCGCCGCGACCGTCAACGCCACCTTCAACGAGCCCTACGAACTGGCACGGCGGCTCGCCACCCTCGACCACCTGAGCGCCGGCCGGGCCGCCTGGAACGTCGTGACCTCCTCCGACGCCTTCACCGGGGAGAACTTCCGGCGCGGCGGCTACCTCGACCGGGCCGACCGCTACACCCGGGCCGCCGAGTTCGTCGCCACCGCCCGCGAGCTGTGGGACACCTGGACTCCCGACGGGACCCCGCGCCCCTTCCACCACCACGGACAGCACTTCACCATCGAGGGCGAGTTCACCGTCCCGCGCTCCCCGCAGGGCCACCCGGTCGTCATCCAGGCCGGGGACTCCGCGGAGGGCCGCGAGTTCGCCGCGTCCGCCACCGACGTCATCTTCACCCGGCACGGCACTCTGGAGGCGGGCCGCACGTTCTACGCCGACGTCAAGGCGAGGCTGGCGAAGTACGGCCGGGAACCCGACGAACTGAAGATCATGCCCGGGGTCACCGTCGTCCTCGGCGACAGCGACGCCGAGGCGCAGGAGCGTGCGGCCGAGATCCGGCTCCAGCAGATCTCCCCGCAGAACGCGATCCTCGCCCTGGAGCAGATCTGGGGCCGTGACCTCTCCTCGTACGATCCCGACGGGCCGCTCCCCGAGATCGACCCGGTCCCCGGTTCGACTCTGGTGCAAGGCCGGGTCAGGATCGGTGACCAGCTCGAGGTGGCCGCCCGGTGGCGCGCGCTGTCGCAGGCCAAGGGGCTGTCCATCCGGCAGACGGTGATCGAGACCACTGGCCGGCAGTCGTTCATCGGCAGCCCGGAGACGGTCGCGGCGGAACTGATCGAGTTCGTCTCGACCGGCGCGGCCGACGGTTTCATCCTCGTACCGCATCTCACGCCGGGCGGCCTCGACGACTTCGTCGACCGGGTCGTCCCGCTCCTCCAAGAACGCGGAGCCTTCCGCTCCGAATACACCGGTTCCACTCTGCGGTCGCATCTCGGGCTGGCCGAGCCGGTGTGGAAAGGTTGATCGCATGAGTACGGACGCACAGCAGGCAGCCCAGGACTGGATCCACTGGCACGAGGAGCGCACGGCCACGGTCTCGGCGCCCTACGGACCGCTCTCCCTCACCGGTACCCACTGGCTCTCCGACCACCCGGAGGGTCGAATTCCGGCCCTTCCCGGGCAATGGCGTGAGGACGGCGACGAACTGGTGCTCACGGCCGGTGTCGAGGACGGGCTCACCGTCGACGGGAAGCCGTTCACCGGCGAGGCGCGGCTCACCGCGGACCGCGGCCCGATCGGCGAGTCCCGCGTCGCGCACGGCGAGCGTCGGCTGGTCGTGCTGAGCCGCGAAGGGCTCTGGGCCGTACGGGACTTCGACCCGGACTCCCCGGCACGCAAGGCCTTCCGTGCCATCGACGCGACGCCGTACGACGCCCGCTGGGTGCTGTCCGGCACCTTCCGTCCGTACGCCACCGCCCGCACGGTCCGGGTCGAGAACGCCGACGGTGTCGAGCGGGGGCTCGGCCTCGGTGGCGAGATCGCGTTCGAGGTGGACGGCACCGAGCACACGCTTCAGGTCGCGGTCGAGCACGACGGCTCGCTCTGGGCGGTCTTCGCCGACGCCACCAGCGGGAACAGCAGCTACCGCTTCCGCTTCCTGCGGCCGGCCGCGCCGGCCGAGGACGGCAGCGTGACCGTCGACCTCAACCGCGCGCTGCTGCCGCCGTGCGCCTTCGCCGACCACTTCATCTGCCCCTTCCCGCCGCCCGGCAACACCCTGCCGGTCGCCGTCGGAGCGGGGGAGCGGAACCGGATCGACCACTGACGCACCACCGCACCCGATCGGTTCAGGCCCCGGCGACCCGCGCGCTGCCGGGGCCTGAGCTCCGTCCGACCGATCTTCGTGGGCCCGCGACGTCCCGGCACGGCATCTCGCTGTGCGCTGTCCTCAGTCGTCCACGTACGTCCAGTACGAGGAAGATCACCCGCTTGCGATCGCAGGCACCGGACGACGCTCCTCACGGGGCAGACATCGCCGGTCGTGGCACCAGTGGGCGAGCGGTGGGAGGTACATCAGGCCCCGTTGCGGTGAGTTCAGGCCAAAGGGCCCTCTTGCGCGCGAAGTTGACGCCTTGAATACTCCCGAGCAGCGCTTGTCAGGAACACGTCGCATCCGGAATGCGGAGACGCGACCGTGTCCCCGACTGCGCCTCACGGGTCCGACCACCCCACAGGCGGACCCCCGTTTCCCCTCGGGAGGAATGACAAGTGAGGAACAAGCGCACCACCCCCCTCAGCGCCACAGCGAGACGAAGCCGGATCGTCGCGGTCGCCGCGGGCCTGGTTGCCGTCGCTGCCATCGCCGTCCCCAGCGCCCAGGCCGACTCCACCACGACATTCAGCACCAACCAGCTCTCCGCCGCCAGTGATGCGGTGCTCGGCGCCGACATCGCCGGTACCGCCTGGAACATAGACCCGGCGACCAAGACCCTCGTCGTCACCGCCGACAGCACGGTCACCCAGGCCGAGATCAAGCAGATCAAGAAGTCCGCCGGCGCCAACGCCGGCGCCCTGCGCATCGAGCGCACATCCGGCACCTTCAGCAAGCTGCTCTCCGGCGGCGACGCCATCTACGCCCCCGGCTGGCGCTGCTCCCTCGGCTTCAACGTCCGCAGCGGCAGCACCTACTACTTCCTGACCGCCGGTCACTGCACCGACGGCAACCCGCCCTGGTACACCAACTCGTCGAAGTCGACGTACATCGGCCCGACGGTCGGATCCAGCTTCCCGACCAATGACTACGGCCTGGTGCGGTACGACAACACCTCCGTCGCCCACGCGGGTACCGTCGGCAGCCAGGACATCACCAGCGCGGCCAACGCCACGGTCGGCATGTCCGTCACCCGTCGCGGCTCCACCACCGGCATCCACAGTGGCTCCGTCACCGGTCTCAACGCCACGGTCAACTACGGCGGCGGAGACATCGTCTACGGCATGATCAAGACGAATGTCTGTGCGGAGCCCGGCGACTCCGGCGGTCCCCTCTACTCCGGGACGAAGGCGATCGGACTGACCTCGGGCGGCAGCGGCAACTGCAGCTCCGGCGGTACGACGTACTTCCAGCCGGTCACCGAGGCGCTCAGCGCATACGGCGTCAGCGTCTACTGACGCGCCGGCACCCGATCGCACACATGACGGAGCCCTCGCCCGAATTCCGGGCGGGGGCTCCCGCACACCCCGCGGCTTTTGAGAGGATGTGGGGAGGTCGGTCGCGCAGGAACAACGGGGGCGGATGCTGTGCCCCCCGGAGGGATGTCCTCCGGGAACCCCCGGAGACACTCCAGGGGGTTCCAGTCCGTGAAACGCATCGGAGTGACCGGCCATCGCAGCATTCCCGAGGAGGCACACGCCCATGTGCTGGCCGGGATCCGGGCGGCGCTCTGCGGGCTCGACGGCTCCCTGGAAGCCCTCTCCAGCCTGGCCGTGGGCGCGGATCAGCTCTTCGCCGACCTGGCACTCGCCCACGGGGCCGAACTGACCGTCGTCATCCCCAGCGGGGACTACGAGACATCATTTGCCGCCGGCGCCGAACTGGCCCGCTACCGGAGCCTCAAGGACCGGGCGGCCCGGGAGGTCCTGCTGGACTTTCCGCACTCCACCGACGAGGCGTACTACGCGGCGGGCGCCTATATCGCCGATCACTGTGACCGGCTGCTCGCGGTGTGGGACGGCCGGCCGGCCCGCGGCCTCGGCGGCACGGGCGACATCGTGACGTATGCGCGGACCCTCGGCCGCCCGGTCACGGTCATCTGGCGCGACGGGGTCGAGCGCGCCTGATCCGACGTCATCTCACCGGCCTCGCCTCACATGCGGTGCCGTGCCAGCCAGTCGGTGTGTTCGGGGGAGACGATCCGCTCGGTCTCGAAGACCGCGACCGGCCACTGTCGTTCGGTCAGGCTGGTCTCCATGGCGGCCTGCATCGACTCCAGGTCCTCCTCGACCAGCGAGTGCGCGGATATCAGCGGGTGATGGCGGCGCATCTCGTTCCAGGCGAGGCAGGCGGCCGCTGCCGCCGAGAGCGCCCCTGTCAGGGCGAAGGACCGGGCAGCCCCGAACGTCTGCAGCAGGCTGAGCGTCAGCGCCGGGACGGTCAGTGCGGCGACGGCGCTCGACCAGACGAACGCGCCGCGCCGCGAAACCTGCTGGCGCCTGCGGTACCAGCGCCGCTGTTCGATCAGCCGGTCCCGTACGTACGTCTCCTTGCGGACCGTGAACGCCCTGCTCCGTAGCTCCCGCATGGACTCCGTGATGAGCCCGCTGCCGGCATCGTTCATCTCGTCCCGGGGGTCCACCCAGCCGACCTTCCTGAGCTCCTGCAGACCCTCTTCGAGCCGGTTGGCGAACACCGCTTCCGGGTGCTGGGTACCGGTGCCGAACGGGGAGCCGTGGACGGCGTAGCGCCAGCACATCGACTTGATGAACTCGGCGGCGGAGCGGTTCAGTTGCCAATGCGACTTTGCTTTGCGCCGGGAAGCGACATACGTCGTGACCAGAACCCCGAGATAGGCCAACACGCCCACCGCGTCGAGCAGTTGAAATGAGCCACCGATCCTGCCGTGCCACGGCAGGGCCGCCGGCACGGCACCCACCACGAGCAGGATCAGCTGGCCGCGGGTCGTATTGACCGCCTCCCGCTGACGTGCGATGGCGATGGCGTCCGTGTGGTGGAAGAGCGCCGGGAGGTCCTCGCTCCTGAAGACCATGGACTGAAGCGGTCCGGGAATCGCCGTCATGTTCACCCCGTCTGCAGTTTTGGACATGCTCGTTCAGCCAGGCGGATGGCCTGTCCGGTCCGGCCGGAACGTCTGGAAGGCCCCTGTGCGGTGCCCGGGGCGCACGCGTGCGTGGGCGGAGGCCGACCGGGTGCACGAGAGTAGAGTCGCCCGCCCTGACACTGCAATGGTGCCCTGGGCGCCGGCTGCTTCCCCGGATCCGGATCCGGTCGCTCTCGTGCGATCCGAAACGCTGTGGCATGGTTGGTCAACTTGCTTTTGTTGCAGGCGAGTTCCCTGTTGGTGGTGTCCGGGTCTCGCCTCTCGCCGGGGGGAGCGAAGGTGCAGGATGCGAACGAGGGCGACGTTCAGTCGACGGCCGGTGCCCAACGGAGGATCCGACGAAGTCCACTGCTGTTCACCACACCCCTCGTGCTGCTCGCACTGCTCACCGCGATCCTTCTCTGGGAAGTGATCCGCTCCAACATCACAGCCGAGGCGCAGACCGAATGGCCGTGGCGCCTGCACCTGCTCGACATGGACGCCCTGGGCAGTCTGCTGGCCGTCGCCGGCGGCGCGGTCCTGGCCAGGGCGCAGTACGCCCGCACGGTACGGCCGTATCTGGGCTGGCGCGGATCCTGGCAGAAGGGGCATCTGAAGGAGGATGCGTCCGCGTGGCGCGTCGGCGTGCTCAACGGCGGGCAGCACCTTGCCGTGATCGATACCTGGGACTGCCGCCTCGTCCTGGCCGGGCAGGCCGACTCCGCCGGTGCGCAGTGGGTCGATCTCGACGAGGCCGTGGCCGAACTGGCAGCTGCCGGGCTCGTCGTCGCACAGGACTTCCAGATCATCCGCTTCGGGACGGGCTTCCCCCTGGTGGGCACCGGGGGATACGAAACGGTGCTGGTGGGTGCCTTCTCGAAGCGGTTCGTCCGTGACGTCGAGGCGTTGTACCTGCGGTTCAGGGTCACCGATGTCGTGGGTGACACCCACGAGCGTGTCCTGGACTGCATGAAGGGGGCGAGGACGGATCTCAACGCCCCGCTCGACTGAGGTCCGGCAGGACCCGCCCGCCCGCTCGGTGGAGGCAGCCGATGGGAGGCGTTCGCGGACGGAACCGGCAGAGCGTGGCGCCGGGCGGGTGAACGGAGCGGAAGTGAACACGCGGCATCGCGCATCTGTCCTGAAGTCAAATCCACGTACGCTTCGCCGAAATCGGGGTGGCGCATCACCCGTCCTTGGTGCAGGGGCACCCCACCGGCCCGCATACAGGCCGGCGAAGGGGAGGGCCCGGCCTTCCGGAACTGGCTCGTGTCATCTGCTCCGGCCTGCGCTTTCTCTCCTCACTCCGACGGCGGAAAGTCGAGTCGCGTTCCGTCCGGCGTAATGCTGTGTGACAGCTGCGTTTCGTGCGACGTCGGCATTTGCCAAGCGCTGTCAGCGGAGTAAAGTCGTGCCGCCGGACACTGCATTTATGCAGTAGCCGGAAGCGTTTCAGTGTCCGGAACAATCCCATCAAGGACGGCCGTGAAGACCAACGAATCCACCTCATCCTTCGCCAATGCGAAGAGCCGTGTGCCGCTCGCCGAGATCGACATCCGTGGCGTCGAAGCCACCAGGAAGCTCGATCGGGTATTCAGCACGTCAACCGGCCGTTCCACCAAGGCGTCAACCTTCAGCTCGGCTCTCTGAGTCGCGCCGTAAGGTGGCTAGACTGACGGAATGACAGGACCCCTGGTCCCCTTCCGCGAAATTGTGCTCAAAGTGCACAGCAGGTGCGATCTTGCCTGCGATCATTGTTACGTCTATGAACATGCTGATCAGAGCTGGCGTACCCGCCCTAAGGCAATCTCTGATGAGGCTATTTCCTGGACCGCTCAACGCTTGGCCGAGCATGCTCTGACGCATGCGCTGCCCTCCGTGTCAGTGATCCTGCACGGAGGGGAGCCTCTCCTGGCGGGCCCCGCGCGTCTGCGCCGCGTCTGCGAGGAGCTCACCTCGGCGCTGAAGGGCATCGCCGATCTCGATCTACGGATCCATACCAACGGTCTGCAGCTCAGCCCGCGCTATCTCGACCTCTTCGACGAGTTCGGCGTCAAGGTCGGCATCTCGCTCGACGGCGACCGGGCCGCCAACGACCGGCACCGCCGTTTCGCCGACGGACGCACCAGCCACCCCCTGGTCCTGCGAGCCGTCGAGCTCCTCCGCCAGGAGCGCTACCGGCACCTCAACCTCGGCCTGCTGTGCACCGTCGACATCCGGAACGATCCGCACGCGGTGTTCGACGCCCTGGCCGAACTCGATCCACCGCTCATCGACTTCCTGCTTCCGCACGCCACCTGGGAGCAGCCGCCGCCGCGTCCGGACGGATCGCCCACGGCCTATGCCGACTGGCTCCTCGCGATCTTCGACCGCTGGAGAGAGCAGGGCCGGCCGGTGCCGGTGCGGTTCTTCTCCTCGATCCTGTCCAGCCTGAGCGGCGGACCCAGTCTCACCGAATCCCTGGGCCTGGCCCCCACGGACCTCGTCGTCGTCGAGACCGACGGGCAGCTGGAACAGGTGGACTCGCTCAAGAGCGCCTATGAAGGCGCGGCCTCCACCGGGTTCGACGTCTTCACGCACGCCTTCGACGAGGTCGCGGCGCACCCCGGGGTGCGAGCGCGGCAGCTCGGCCTGGCCGGGGTCAGCGAGACCTGCCGACGCTGCCCCGTTGTACGTTCGTGCGGCGGGGGGCTCTACACACACCGCTACCGCTCGGACAGCGGATTCGACAACCCCTCGGTGTACTGCGCGGATCTCGAAGCACTGGTGCGCGGCATCGAGGTGCGGACGGCGGCGGAAACCGAGTCGGCCGCGGTCGCGGAGCCGCACGAGCTGATCGCCGCGCACCAGGACCTGACGCGGACTCTGCTCGCCCGGCTCCACGCGGACCTCGACGGCCGGGGCGGAGAGCGCTGGGACGAGGCCTGGGAGCTGGTGCAGGCCTTGGACCGGACGGAGGCGGGCGCCGGTGGCCTGGACGGTGTTCTGGCCCATCCCTACACCCGCACCTGGCTGCTCGACGCGCTGGACGCCGTGTACGACGGCCGGCCCGGTGCCGACAGGTCGGCGACGCTGCGGCTGTCGTCGTCCGTGGCCGCTGCCGCCGTACGCGCCGGACTCGAGCGGGATGTCCCCGTCGCCTACCGGGACGGCAGCATCTTCCTGCCCACCCTCGGCGAGGCGCGGATCGGTGGGCCGGGGGAACACGGGACTGCTCTCGTGCGCGCCACCGACGACGGATTCCTGATCCGGCGGGACGGGCACCCCGCCGAACGGCGGATCGTGCGGACGTCGACGGAAGACCCTGGCTGGCTGCCGGTGCGCCACGTGGGTGTCGGCGGGGCGCCCGGCTTCGTACTCGACGACCTCGACCCGTACCGGGACTGCTTCGACACGCCCGTCGCTCCCCGGCTCGGGCAGTCCGAGGCCGATGCGTGGAGCGCGGGACTCGCCGGGGCCTGGGAACGGCTGATGGCGGTCGTGCCGGAGCAGGCGGCCGAAGCGGCGGGCAGCCTGATCGCGCTGACGCCGCTCGCCACCGGGCACCCCGCTGTGGGGCGGCACGGCTACGGGGCGTTGGGGATCGGCGTGTGCACGGATACCGAGGAACTGGCGCTCGGCCTGCTCCGCGGATTCCGGCGGGCCAAGCTGAGGGCCCTCGTGGACGTCACGGATCTGTACGCATCGGACGGAGCCTGGGACCATCGGACGCCCTGGCAGGAAAAGTCCGTTCCCTTCTCCCGACTGCTGTCCATGACCTATGAGCGGGTGGGACTGGGTCTCTTCGACCCCCGGTTCCTGGACGGGGTGCCGCAGGCACTCGACACACTCGAAGCTGCGGCCGAACTGACCATCGACGGAAAGCAGCTGCTGACCGCAGTCCGAAAGGAGATCAGCGGTACACACGGGACATCCGGGAAGAACAGTTGCAAGACTGCTTTTGATCAAGAACCTGATCGACCGGGCGTGAGGATGGATGACTGAAAAGCGGCGTTGAATGACCGAACGCCATGGGGGTGGAGCAAGGTCCGCTCCGGAATGATGAATTCGCTCGCATTCTTCCCACACTCCTCGGATGCGAGTGCTCACACAGGACGGGGGTCGTGTGCACGCATCAACGCAACCGCGAGCGGCGGACCATCGGCCGTACTTCTTCTTGAGCTATGCGCATACACCGGGGTACGGC
The DNA here is from genome assembly GCF_042801455.1 of Streptomyces sp. NPDC057565. Taxonomy (NCBI): domain Bacteria; kingdom Bacillati; phylum Actinomycetota; class Actinomycetes; order Kitasatosporales; family Streptomycetaceae; genus Streptomyces; species Streptomyces sp. NPDC057565. The sequence goes on from NZ_JBHVFU010000011.1 coordinate 13,248, forward strand.
GGTGGAACGGACCCGGATATGTGGGTCGAGCGGCTGTTTCAGGATCTCTGCGGCCACGTAATGGCCATGACCGATCTCCCGGCGGGTGCCTCCGCCGGGTTCATGGACCGGGAGATACGGTCCGGCGAGGGGTGGTCGGAACGGCTCGGCAGCGTGCTGGCCACCTGCCGGGTGTTCGTTCCGCTCTTCTCTCCGCGCTATTTCGCCAGCGAGATGTGCGGAAAGGAGTGGCACGCTTTCGAACAGCGCGCCATCGCCCACCGCGCCCGCAGCAATCAGCCCGCCGAAGCGATCGTGCCCGCGCTCTGGGTGCCGGTTCCACCGAACCAGCTGCCCGGGCCGGCGGAGCGGCTGCAGTTCAATCACCGTGATTTCGGGGACCGTTACGTCAGTGACGGGCTCTACGGACTGATCAAACTCAGACTCTTCGCCCAGGAGTACGAACGGGCCGTCTACGAACTCGCCAAACGCATCGTCAGCGTCGCGGCCACCGCCCGGATCGAAGTGGGCCGCCCCGTCGATTACCGGCTGGCCCCCAGCGCCTTCGGCTCGCAGAGCAGCGGTGCCGGTGCGCCTCGCCCGATGAAGGTGACCATCGCGGCTCCCACCCGGCACGACCTGCCCGAGGGACGCAACGCCGACTACTACGGCGACAATCCGCACGACTGGAATCCCTACCATCCGGCCTCCGCGCGGCCCCTGGCCTATGTCGCCGAGGACCTGGTGCGCTCCCTCAACTACCAGGCCACCGTCACCTCCTTCGACGAGGAGTCCGGCCACGCGGAGAGCAAGGGGCCACCGAACAGGCCGGAAATCCTGGTCGTCGACCGCTGGGCGCTGATGGACGAGGACCGACGTCGCAGACTCGCGGCCTTCGACGCCGAGAATCGCCCGTGGGTGACCATGGTGGTGCCCTGGAACCGCGAGGACCCCCAGAGCAGAGCCGCCGAGGCGGAGTTGACCGAGAAGCTCGAACAGACCATGCCGTCCAAGATTCGACAGGGGCGCGCGTATTGCCGCGCCGCGGCAAGGGGAGTGCCCAGCATGGATGCCTTCGGACAGGTGCTGCCCCAGGTGGTGGAGGCGGCGGCCCAGCAGTATCTGCGCCACGCGGCGGTCTATCCGCCGGCGACGGGCGGCGGTCACACTGAACGAACACGACTGATGGGGCCCATGGGCAACACGCAGTTCATACCGGACATGCACGACCCTGCGACGGATGCGGAGGACGTATGACGGCCGGGCGTGACGGACGCATCGTCACTTTCTACTCGTACAAAGGCGGTACCGGGCGCACGATGGCCCTGGCCAACACCGCCTGGATCCTGGCTGCCAACGGCAAACGGGTACTGGCCGTCGACTGGGACCTGGAGGCGCCCGGACTCCACCGGTTCTTCCATCCCTTCCTCGACCCGTCGACACTCGGCGCCACCACCGGCGTCATCGACCTGATCACCGAGTATGCCTGGGCCGCGACCAGCCCGGTCGAGCGTGCCGACGACTGGCACCGCGACTACGCCCGCATCCAGCCGCACGCCGTCTCCCTCGCCCCGGAGGCGCTCGGCTGGGAGTTCCCGCAGGGGGGCACCCTCGACTTCGTTTCCGCCGGGCGCCAGAACCGCGAATACTCCGCGACCGTCTCCACTTTCGACTGGGACAACTTCTACGACCGGCTCGGCGGCGGGCACTTCTTCGACGCCCTGCGCGACGACATGAAGGCCAACTACGACTACGTCCTCATCGACAGCCGGACCGGTCTCAGCGACATCGCCGACATCTGCACCGTCCACCTTCCGGACCTGCTCGTCGACTGCTTCACCCTCAGCGACCAGTCCATCGACGGCGCGGCATCCGTCGCCCGGCAGATCTCCGAGCGCTACACCGGCCGGCCCATCTCGATCTTCCCCGTCCCGATGCGCATCGACGAGGGCGAGAAGGAGAAGGCCGACGCGGGCCGCGCCCTGGCCCGGCTGAAGTTCGACCGGCTGCCCCGGGACCTGTCCAGCGACGAGCTCACCGCCTACTGGGGAGCGGTGGAGATTCCGTACCGCCCCTACTACGCGTACGAGGAGACGCTGGCCACCTTCGGCGACGAGGCAGGTCTGACCAACTCGCTGCTCTCCGCCTTCGAGCGGCTCACCGCCGTCATCACCGACCGGCAGATCACCTCGATGCCTCCCGTGGGGGAAGAGGTGCGGTTGCGCATCCGCGACGCCTTCACCCGGCGCAGGCCCGCGCTGCCCGCCGATCTCTACCTCAACTATGTGGCGGAGAACCGGATGTGGGCCGACTGGATCGAATCGGTCCTCACCCGGGCCGGATTCCGCGTCGTCCCGCGCGATGTCTCCGCCGAGCCCGGCGTGGCCGACCCGGCGCAACTCGCGGCCGAGAGCGCCACCCGTACGGTCGTCCTGCTCTCCAGCGCCTATCTCAAGTCCCAGCGGGCCGTGAGCCTGTGGGAAAGGGCGGTCGCCGAGGACCCGGGCGGAGGAAGGCGTCAGCTGCTGCCTCTCAGGGTCGGGGACGTACGCCTCTCCGCGCCCTACATCGACCGCAACCCCGTCGACCTCTTCCGGCTCGACGAGGTGCACGCCACCGCGGCGCTGATGCGTGCCCTGGACCGCCCGGTACAGCTCGTCGACGGGGTCGCGCCCGGGCCCCGCTTCCCCGGCACCGTGCCGAAGATCTGGAACGCACCACCCCGCAACCCCGGCTTCACCGGCCGCTCCCTGGTCCTGGAACGGATGCGTGACCAGCTCGGTGGTGGCATGGCCGTCGTGCTTCCCCAGCCGCAGACCCTGTACGGTCTCGGCGGCGTCGGCAAGACGCAGGTCGCTCTCGAGTATGTGCATCGCTTCATGGCCGACTACGACCTGGTGTGGTGGATATCGTCCGAGCAGACCGACGACGTGGTGGCCGGCCTCGCCGAACTTGCGGTCCGGCTCGGCGCCCAGGGCGGCGACGACATGGCCGCGGCCTCCCAGGAGGCCGTCGACCTGCTGCGCCGCGGAGTTCCGTCGGACCGCTGGCTGCTGGTCTTCGACAATGCCGACGACCCCGAACGGCTCCGGCGCTACTTCCCGCAGGGCGGCTCCGGTCACATCCTGGTCACCTCCAGGAACCAGACCTGGTCCCAGCTCGGCGACGCACTGCCCGTCGACGTCTTCCTGCGGGAGGAGTCCATCGAGCACCTCCAGCGCCGCGCCCCCGGGCTCAGTGTCGAGGACGCCGCGCAGGTGGCCACCGCTGTCGGTGACCTGCCGCTCGCGGTGGAACAGGCGGCGGCCTGGATCGCGGAGACCGCCACGCCCATCGACGCCTATCTGGAACAGCTCGCCCAGCAAGCCCCTCAGGTGCTGGCCCTCAACCAGCCCGCGGGCTACCCGGAACCCGTCGCCGCCACCTGGAACATCTCCATCCAGCGCCTCAAGGAGCGCTCGCCCGCCGCCGTGCGGCTGCTCCAGCTCTGTGCCTTCTTCGCCCCCGAGCCGATCAACGCCAACCTCCTGTACAGCAAGGAGATGATCGAGGCGCTGAAACCGTACGACCCCTCGCTCCAGGAGAAGCTGGTGCTCGGCCGGGTCATCCGGGAGATCGGTCGGTTCGCCCTCGCCAAGGTCGACCAGGTCTCCAACTCCATCCAGGTGCACCGCCTCGTCCAGGCCGTCATCCGGGCGCAGCTCAGCGAGGAGGAGCAGCGTGACGCCCGGCATGTCGTCCACCGCATTCTGGCGGGTGCCCGGCCCGATGACGACGAGCCGATCGACAACCCCGCGACCTGGCCGCGGTTCGCGACCATATGGCCGCACCTCGGCCCGTCCGATGCGCGCAACTGCAGGGAACCCGAGACCCGCAGGCTCCTGATCGACCGAGTGCGCTACCTGTGGAAGCGTGGTGACTTCAGGACGGCCGGCACCCTCGGCGCCGAACTGCGCGAGACATGGGAGGAGATGCTCGGCGAGCGGGATCTCCAGTACCTCTACCTCTGCTTCCACCTCTCCAACATCTACCGCTCGCGCGGTCGTTATGTGGAAGCGAAGGAACTCGACGAGATCACCCTCGCCCGACAGCGGGAGGTACTGGGTTCGGAGCACCCGCACACGTACATGACCACCAGTAGCCTCGCGACGGACCTCGGCACCCTCGGCGACTACAGCCGGGCGATCGAGCTGGCGACCGAAGCCACCGAGGGGTTCAGCCAGATCTTCCACGACTCACACCCCAGGACGCTGGCGGCGGCCAACAACCTGGCTCTGAACCTGCGCCTCGTCGGGCAGTACGCCAGGGCCAGGGAGATCGATCAGGACGTCTACGACCGGCGTACCGAGGTGCTCGGCGCGAACCACCCGTACAGCCTGTCCTCCGCCATGAACCTGGCTCGCGATCTGCGGGACGTGGGACGGTACGAGGACTCCGTCGGTCTGCTCAGCCGCACCTACGACAGCTACAAGACACACCTCGGGCGAACCTTCCCGGGCACGCTGAGTGCGGCGAAGAGCCTCGCGGTCTCGCTGCGCAGGGCGGGCCGGCTGGAGGACGCCCGCAGACTGACGGTGGCCACCCGCGCCAGGTACCGGGCCAAGTACACCTCGGCCAACCCCGAATCGCTGGCCTGTGATCTCAACATGGCGGCCGACCTGTTCGCGGCCGGTGAGGCGGTCGAGGCGAGGGACACCGCGCAGGAAGTCGTCGACCAGTACATGAAGGTCCCGGGCGAGAAACACCCGTACACCCTGGCCGCCCAGAACAACCTCGGCGTCTATGTCTCGGGGGCCGGTGCGGCGGAGGAGGCGGAGAAACTGCTGAAACGGGTGGTCGCCTCGATGCGCGAGGTGTTCGGACGCGAGCATCCGCACACCCTGTTCTGCGTCATGAACCTGGCCAACGCAACCGCGGACCTCGGCGACCTCGACATCGTGCTGTCGACGGAGCGGCAGGTGTCCGCGCAGCTTCGGGAGACCCTCGGGGCGCACCATCCGGAGACCTTGGCCATGACGTCGAACATGGCTGTCACGCTCGATGAGATGGGGCGCAAGGACGAGGCGTTGCAGGTGCGGGCGGAAGTGGTCGAAGAGCTGTCCCGGCAGCTTGGCGACGAGCATCCGCTGACCCGGATCGCCCGGGACGAGACCCGGTTCCAGCGCGAACTGGAGCCGATCACGATCTGAGCCGGGCGGGGGCCCCCCCAGGCGGGGGCCCCCCCGGGGGCCCCCACGGCCGTTTTCGCGATCCGGCGACAATAAGCGCCCTCGCTTTACCAAATCTTGATAAAAGCACGGACTGTTACTGCCAGTAAATCGTGCGTGGGGTTCTGTCCGCTTAAGCACCTCAATTCTCCCTTTCCTTCTTGCGAGGGATGCCACCCTGTGTGGCCAGGCGGCGCCGCCCTGTCGTGCCTTGGTTATCGGGCCGTTACTAGCGAGTAACGAACCCCCTTGTGCCGCGGGCGCTAATGCACCACGATCGGCCACGCTCGGTCCAATGACGCCAGCCCGACCGCCAGTCGGCGCGGCGGCCGATTTGGGTCCCCACCGAGTGGGTCGGCGGCAGTGGCGCCGACCGCGGACAGGGGGGTTCCTGCCGTCCGGCAGGGCCTGTCCGAACAGGTTGCGCGAACGCGTGGCCGGTGGTTGTCGCTCGGGGGTGATCGCCAGTGATTCGGACGCGGTTCACGCCTCCGGTTCCGGCGCTCTCCTTTCCGAGGACGTAGCACTTCTCCCATCCCAGGACGGGCCAAGGCCCGGACCGGAGATGTACGTCCGAGAAGGAGGAAAGTCATGGAGTCCCAAGTTCGTGGCGGGACCAGATGGAAGCGGTTCGCTCTCGTCATGGTTCCGAGTGTGGCCGCGACGGCCGCGGTCGGTGTAGCCCTGGCGCAGGGCGCGCTGGCCGCGTCGTTCAGCGTCTCCGGCCAGTCGTTCAAGGTGACAGCGGAGCACCTGGACGGCAAGGGCTTCTCGCAGTACGGCGGCATAGACGTCGGCTACGCGGAGCTCAAGGGTGACGCGAAGACGGTGCACCCGGTCGCGATCTCGTCGTTCAAGTCGGCCGACATCACGGGCATGTGTCAGTCCGTCGTCACGCCGGACATCCCGGTCCTCGGGTCCGTCAGCCTCATGCTGAAGGCCGGCGGCGGCGGTACCCCGGTCCACGCCGAGAACCTGTACCTCGATGTCGCGGATCTGGACGCCGACGCCACGTTCAAGAACATCGACATCGGTGTTGCGGCGAAGGACGCCTCCAAGGGTCCGGCCATCAAGTCCGGCGAGAACATCAAGGAGAACGGTTTCGCCCAGCAGGCGGACCGCGCGATTCTCGACAACGTGAAGCAGAAGGCGTGGGCCACCACGGCCGGCACCTTCAAGCTCAGCGGGCTGAGCATGCGCCTCTACAACGGCGTCAAGGAGTGCTACTAAGCACTCCGTCCGGGCGGGCGGAGGAGCGGTCACGCTGCTCCGCCCAACCGGCTCCCTCTTCTTTCACAGCAATACCGGTTCCAGGGAGCTGTTTTCCATGAGCGCCGACTCCACGGGGCAGAACGAGCACTACACCCGCGTCCTTCGGCAGCGTTTCCGTGCCTGGCGGGGCAGCCGACCGTTCTGGGCGGGCCTGCTCACCGCACTCGGTGGGGCGCCGATCGCGTACTTCCCGTACGCCAATCTCAAGATCGGCCACCTCACGCTGGCCATGGCGACCACCGCGGGTGCGGGCTCACTGATCATCGGTGTACTGCTGATCACGCTCGGTCTGACCATGTGGTTCCACCAAATCGTCCGGGTCTTCGCCGGTGTCGCCTCGATCCTGCTGGCGCTGGTCTCCATCCCGGTGTCCAACCTCGGCGGGTTCCTCATCGGATTCCTGCTCGCCATGATCGGTGGCTGCCTCGCCCTTTCCTGGGCACCGGGCACGCCGGTCGCCGAGCAGCCGGCCGAACCCGGAGCCGGGGCCGGCCCGAAGGACCCGGCAGGGCCCGACGGTGCGCTGCCGGACGGTTCCGACCCGCAGCACGGTGCCGCGGGGACGTACAGCCCCGGGCCCGCTCCGTGGAACGACGACAGCACGAACGGCAAAGTTGACGCAGGCGGCGGGAGGAACAGTGCGGGGTGACGAGACGCAGCTGAACTCGACCGGGGGCGAGGATCTCCGGGCGAGAAGCGGGCCGCGCCACGCGGCCCCGAGGAAGTCGCTGCTGACGAAGCTGCACATACCCGCGGGCAAGGCCTTCGCGCTCGCCGCGATGCCGACGGCTGTCTTCGTCGGGATGGGACTCACCCCCAAGCTCGCGCTGGCCGACGACGCGACGGACATCCCGTTCGCGCCGGGCCCCTGTGTGACGCGCTCGGACGAGCCGAGCCAGTCGCCGGAGCCCTCGGCGTCCGCGTCGGAGACGAAGACACCGTCGCCGTCCGCCAGCGCCTCCTCCGGTGCCGCCGACAGCGGTGCGGACCAGGGTGCCGAGGCGACGCCGAAGCCGTCGGCGACCCCGTCGGCGAACGCCGCGGCGGACCAGCAGAGCGAGGCGCCCGCCGCGGCGCCGAGCGCCTCCCCGTCGCCCACGGCGACGAACAACCCGCTCGACCCGCTGGGCGTCGGCGACGCGCTCAAGGATCTCTTCGACGGACCGGACAAGGAGACGGCGAGCCCGTCCCCGAGCGCCACCACCGCGTCCCCGAAGCCGTCGGCGTCCGCGACGAGCGAGCCCGCCGAGAAGCCCGTGTCCAAGGTGACGGACGCGGCGAAGGACACGGTCGGCAAGACCGCCGACGCCATCCGCGAGGCGGCCGACAAGGCGGGTACGTCGGTCGAGGAGCTCGACGAGAGCGCCAAGGGACTCGACCCCAAGAAGGACGACGACATCCCGGACGGCGCCAAGCAGCCGTTCCCGTGCCCCACCGCCGACCCCAAGGCGCTGGCCGCGGCGGACCTGGAGCAGGGCATCCCCAGGGTTCCGAACGAGCCGTGGATCCTGGAGAGTTCGCTGCTCACCCTGAACGGACTCGACTACAAGGGCATCGTCGAGGTGGAGAAGGGCGACGGCACCACGAAGAAGGTGCTGAAGTTCACCGCGTCGTCCATCGACATCAAGGACCTGCACCAGCTGACCGAGGGGCCGGGCGGCACCACCGGCCACGTCCAGGCGCGGAAGGGTTCGACGTCCACCATCCGCGAAGGCACGGTGACGATGTACACGGAGGAGCTGAAGGGCAACCTCTTCGGCCTCATCCCGATCACGTTCAGCCCCGAGACCCCGCCGCCGCTGAACGTGCCGTTCGCGTTCTTCACCAACGTGAAGGTCACCCAGGCCGGCCAGTTCGGCGGCACGCTCACGGTGCCCGGGCTGCACAACTACTTCACCGGCGGCAACAGCTGATGAAGTGACTCAAGGACCCGTCAGGGAGCCGCACAAGGCTGTGGCCCGCACCCCCGTCGAAGGGGATGCGGGCCACAGTCGTATGCCGGTGCGGTCGGCTCGTCAGCCGCGGTCGCTGCCGCCCACGTGGTGCACCCGGACCATGTTGGTGGTGCCGGGGACGCCGGGGGGCGAACCGGCCGTGATGACCATCGTGTCGCCGGCGTTGTAGCGGCTCAGCTTCAGCAGCTCCGCGTCGACCAGGTCCACCATGGCGTCGGTGTTGTCCACGTGCGGCACGACGTGGGCCTCGACGCCCCAGCTCAGCGCGAGCTGGTTCCGGGTGGATTCGTCGGTGGTGAAGGCCAGGATCGGCTGCGCGGCGCGGTAGCGGGAGAGCCGGCGGGCCGTGTCACCGGACTTGGTGAAGGCGACCAGCGCCTTGCCGTTCAGGAAGTCCGCGATCTCGCAGGCCGCGCGGGCCACCGAACCACCCTGGGTACGGGGCTTCTTGCCCGGGACCAGCGGCTGCAGACCCTTGGAGAGCAGCTCCTCCTCGGCGGCGACGACGATCTTCGACATCGTCTTGACCGTCTCGATCGGGTACGCGCCCACGCTGGACTCGGCGGACAGCATGACCGCGTCGGCCCCGTCCAGGATCGCGTTGGCGACGTCGGACGCCTCGGCGCGGGTCGGCCGCGAGTTGGTGATCATCGACTCCATCATCTGGGTCGCCACGATCACCGGCTTGGCGTTCCTCCGGCAGAGTTCCACGAGGCGCTTCTGCACCATCGGGACCTTCTCCAGGGGGTACTCGACGGCCAGGTCGCCACGGGCGACCATCACACCGTCGAACGCCATGACGACGCCCTCCATGTGCTCGACGGCCTGCGGCTTCTCGACCTTGGCGATGACGGGGACCCGGCGGCCCTCCTCGTCCATGATCTTGTGGACGTCCTTGACGTCGTCGGCGTCGCGCACGAAGGAGAGGGCGACCAGGTCGCAGCCCATCCGCAGGGCGAAGCGGAGGTCCTCGACGTCCTTCTCGGACAGGGCCGGGACGTTCACCGCCGCACCCGGCAGGTTGATCCCCTTGTGGTCGGAGATCACCCCGCCCTCGATGACGATGGTCTTGACCCGGGAACCCTCGACCTCGACGACCTTCAGCTCGACGTTGCCGTCGTTGATCAGGATCGGATCGCCCTTGTCGACGTCGCCCGGCAGTCCCTTGTAGGTCGTACCGCAGATCGACTTGTCACCGGGGACGTCGTCGGTGGTGATGGTGAACTCGTCCCCGCGGACCAGCTCGACGGGGCCCTCGGCGAACTTCGCCAGGCGGATCTTCGGGCCCTGGAGGTCGGCGAGTACGCCGACCGCCCGGCCGGTCTCGGCGGCGGCCCGGCGGACGCGGTCGTAACGGCCCTGGTGTTCCTCGTGGGAGCCGTGGCTGAAGTTGAATCGGGCCACGCTCATGCCGGCCTCGATCAGAGCGACGAGCTGCTCGTGGGAGTCGACGGCGGGACCGAGGGTGCAGACGATTTTGGAACGGCGCATGAGGCGGATCCTATCGGTTTGTTTCACTGCGGAATATTCCGGCTGGTGGAAGATACAAAGGGGCGCGGGGGTGCTCAGTTGTCGACCTGTCCGAGCGGTTCGGCCTGCCCGGGCTGCGCGGTCCGTCCGAGCCTTTCGACCAGCGCGAAGGTCTGGCCGGCGATCTCCAGCTCCTCGTCCGTCGGCACCACGGCGACCGCGACCCGCGCGTAGTCCGGCGAGATCAGCCTCGGTTCACCGGACCGTACGGCGTTGAGACCGGCGTCCACCGCGAGGCCGAACTCTTCGAGACCGGCGATCGCAGCCTCCCGTACGGGCGCCGAGTTCTCCCCGACCCCCGCCGTGAACACCACGGCATCCACCCGCCCGAGGACCGCCGAATAGGCGCCGATGTACTTCTTCAGCCGGTGCACATAGATGTCGAACGCCAGCGCCGCCCGCTCGTCGCCCTCGTCGATCCGGCGCCGGATCTCCCGCATGTCGTTGTCCCCGCAGAGCCCGACCAGACCGCTCCTCTTGTTGAGCAGGACGTCGATCTCGTCGACCGACATCCCCGCCACCCGCGTCAGATGGAAGGTGACCGCCGGGTCGATGTCCCCGGACCGGGTCCCCATCACCAGCCCTTCCAACGGGGTCAGTCCCATCGACGTCTCCACGCAACGGCCGCCCGCCACCGCCGATGCCGAGGCGCCGTTGCCCAGGTGCAGCACGATGACATTGACCTCCTCGGGGGTGCGTCCCAGCAGTTCGGCGGCCTTGCGGGAGACGTACGCGTGCGAGGTGCCGTGGAAGCCGTAGCGGCGGATGCGGTGGGCGTCCGCGGTCTCCACGTCGATCGCGTAGCGCGCGGCGTACTCCGGCATCGTCGTGTGGAACGCGGTGTCGAAGACGGCGACCTGGGGCAGGTCGGGGCGGAGCGCCTGTGCGGTACGGATCCCGATGATGTTCGCCGGGTTGTGCAGCGGTGCCACCGGGACGAGCCGCTCGATCTCCGCCAGCACCTCATCGGTGATCACGGTCGGCTCGGTGAAACGCAGGCCGCCGTGCACCACCCGGTGGCCGATCGAGGCCAGCTCGGGAGAGTCCAGCCCCAGCCCGTCCGCGGCCAGCTCCTCGGCCGCAGCCTTCAGCGCCGCCTCGTGGTCGGCGATCCTGCCCATGCGCTCACGTGTCGCGGCGCCGCCGGTCAGCGGGGTGTGCAGCAGACGGGAGGTTTCCTCGCCGATCCGCTCGACCAGGCCGATCGCGAGCCGGGAGCGGTTCTCCATGTCGAGGAGCTGGTACTTCACCGATGAGGAGCCGGAGTTGAGGACGAGGACGCGACGGGCCTGCACGGCGGCGGAACCTTCCTTCGTGGGGGTGGTCATGCGGATCACTCCTCGCCCTGGGCCTGGATCGCCGTGATCGCCACGGTATTGACGATGTCCTGGACGAGCGCACCGCGGGAGAGGTCGTTGACGGGCTTGCGCAGCCCCTGGAGCACCGGGCCGACGGCCACCGCGCCGGCCGAGCGCTGCACGGCCTTGTAGGTGTTGTTGCCGGTGTTCAGGTCCGGGAAGATCAGCACGGTCGCCTGCCCCGCCACCTCCGAGCCGGGCAGCTTGGTCGCGGCGACGCTCGGCTCCACCGCCGCGTCGTACTGGATCGGACCCTCGACCCTGAGATCCGGCCGGCTCGCGCGCACCAGGTCCGTCGCCTGCCGCACCTTGTCGACATCGGCGCCCGTGCCCGAGGTGCCCGTCGAGTACGAGAGCATCGCGATCCGCGGCTCGACACCGAAGCGGGCGGCGGTGACGGCGGACTGGACGGCGATGTCCGCGAGCTGCTCCGCGTCCGGGTCCGGGTTGACCGCACAGTCCCCGTACACCAGGACCTTGTCCGAGAGGCACATGAAGAAGACCGAGGAGACGATCGACGCGTCCGGCTTCGTCTTGATGATCTCGAAGGCCGGGCGGATCGTCGCGGCGGTGGAGTGCACGGCCCCGGAGACCATGCCGTCGGCCAGGCCCTCCTGGACCATCAGCGTGCCGAAGTAGTTCACGTCCGAGACGACGTCGTACGCCAGCTCCACCGTGACCCCGCGGTGCGCCCGCAGCTGTGCGTACCGCTCCGCGAACGCCTGGCGCAGCTCCGAGGTCTGCGGGTCGATCAGCTGTGTATCGGCGAGGTCGATGCCGAGGTCGGCGGCCTTCTTGCGGATGATGTCGAGATCGCCGAGCAGGGTGAGCTCGCAGACGTCGCGGCGCAGCAGCACATCGGCGGCGCGCAGGACCCGCTCCTCGGTGCCCTCCGGCAGCACCACGCGGCGCCGGTCCGCGCGGGCCTGTTCCAGCAGCTCGTGCTCGAACATCATCGGGGTGACGCGGCCGCTGCGGGCCAAGGAGATCCGCTCCAGCAGGGCGCCGGTGTCGACGTGGCGCTCGAAGAGGCCCAGTGCGGTCTCTGCCTTGCGGGGCGTCGCCGCGTTCAACTTTCCCTCCAGCGCGAAGAGTTCGCCCGCGGTGGGGAAGGATCCGCCGGCCACCGACACGACCGGGGTGCCCGGTGCGAGACGTGCGGCCAGCTTGAGTATTTCCTCGCCGGGGCGCTCGTTCAGGGTCAGCAGCACGCCCGCGATGGGCGGGGTTCCGGCGCTGTGCGCCGCCAGCGAGCCGACCACCAGGTCCGCCCGGTCGCCGGGCGTGACCACGAGACAGCCCGGCGTCAGTGCGTTCAGCAGATTCGGCAGCATCGCCCCGCCGAAGACGAAGTCCAGCGCGTCCCTGGCCAGCCCCGCGTCGTCGCCGAGCAGAACCGTTCCGCCGAGCGCCGCGGTGATCTGGGCGACCGTCGGCGCGGAGAGCGCCGCGTCGTCCGGCAGCACCGAACAGGGGACGGGCAGCCGCGCGGCCAGTCGCTCGGCGATGACCTCGCGGTCCTCCGCCGCCACCCGGTTCACCACCATCGCGAGGACGTCGCAGCCCAGCCCGGCGTACGCCCGGTAGGCGTTGCTCGTCTCGGCCCGCACGGACTCCGCGTCCTGCCCCTTCCCGCCGACCACGGCGATCACCGAGGCGCCGAACTCGTTGGCCAGCCGGGCATTGAGCGCCAGCTCGTCGGGGAGCTGGGTGGCCGCGAAGTCCGTGCCGAGGACCAGCACCACCTCGTACGAGCGGGCCACCTGATGGAAGCGGTCGACGAGCTGCGAGACCAGTTCGTCGGTACCCTTCTCCGCCTGCAGCGCGGACGCCTCCGCGTAGTCCAGGCCGTAGACCGTCGACGGGTCCTGGGAGAGCCGGTAGCGGGCCCGCAGCAGCTCGAACAGCCGGTCGGGGCCGTCATGGACCAGTGGCCGGAACACCCCGACCCGGTCCACCTGACGTGTCAGGAGTTCCATGACTCCCAGATCGACGACCTGACGGCCGTCTCCCCGGTCGATTCCTGTCACGTACACGCTGCGCGTCACGCGTGCTCTCCCGTCGTTCTGTCCGGTTGGAGCGATATCGCCCTGTTGACGATACCTGCGGGGGCGGATTTGCCGCCCGCCGGACGAAAGGCCCTGATCGGGTGCGGGAAGAACCCCGTCGCGCCCGGCACTCCGTCCGGTGCGGTGGCGGTGGAAGAGTCGGTAGCGCGAGGTCCAGACCTGACGTGGGACAATCGTTGTGGCTCACGGTACGGGGGATTCTGTAGTCGCCCCCGAAATGCACGGCACTAGCGAGCAGGAGATACAGCACGATGCGCATCGGAGTTCTCACCGCAGGCGGCGACTGCCCGGGCCTGAACGCAGTGATCCGGTCGGTCGTGCACCGCGCCGTGGTGGGTCATGGTGATGAAGTCATCGGCTTCGAGGACGGGTTCAAGGGACTCCTCGACGGTCACTTCCGCCCCCTCGACCTCAACGCGGTCAGCGGCATCCTCGCCCGCGGCGGCACCATCCTCGGCTCGGCCCGGCTGGAGCGCGACCGGCTCCGCGAAGCGGCCGAGAACTGTGACGCGCTGAGCCGCCGTTACGGCATCGACGCGCTGATCCCGATCGGCGGCGAGGGCACCCTCACCGCGGCCCGGATGCTGTCGGACGCCGGAATGCCCGTCGTCGGCGTCCCGAAGACCATCGACAACGACATCTCGTCCACCGACCGCACCTTCGGCTTCGACACGGCGGTGGGCGTCGCCACCGAAGCCATAGACCGTCTCAAGACCACGGCCGAATCGCACCAGCGGGTCATGGTCGTCGAGGTGATGGGCCGGCACGCGGGCTGGATCGCGCTGGAGTCCGGCATGGCGGGCGGTGCGCACGGCATCTGTCTGCCCGAGCGGCCGTTCGAGGTCGCGGACCTGGTCAAGATGGTCGAGGAACGCTTCGCACGCGGCAAGAAGTTCGCGGTCATCTGCGTGGCCGAGGGCGCGCACCCGGCCGAGGGCTCGATGCCGTACGCCAAGGGCGAGATCGACCAGTACGGCCACGAGCGCTTCCAGGGCATCGGCAACCGGCTCGCGGTCGAGTTGGAGACCAGGCTCGGCAAGGAGGCCAGGCCGGTCATCCTCGGCCACGTCCAGCGCGGCGGCACGCCGACCGCGTACGACCGGGTGCTCGCCACCCGCTTCGGCTGGCACGCGGTCGAGGCGGCGCACCGGGGCGACTTCGGCCGGATGACGGCGCTGCGCGGCAACGACATCACGATGGTCCCGCTCGCGGACGCGATCACGCAGCTGAAGACGGTACCGATGGACCGGATGTACGAGGCGGAGTCCGTGTTCTGACCGTTTCCGGGCACCGGGCGGGCCGGTGACGTCCGGCCCGTCCGGTGTTCGAGGGCGCGGAGGCCGCCCCGTCGGGCCGCTTTCTTTCGGATCAGGCCGGATCAGGGCGCGTGCCCGACCCCGTGGGCCCGGCACGACCCGAACGACAGGCCCTACACCCCCGCCGTCTCCCGGAACCGCTCCACGATCCCGTCCAGGACCGCCCGCCCGGCCTCCCCGTCGGACCCCACCCGCTCCGCGCGCCCCGTGCTCCAGCTCAGCGTCGACACCATCAGCGCCTGGTAGTCCCCGTGCAGCCGCTCCAGCACGTCCTGCGGCAGCCGCCGCTCCAGCGGCACCAGCTTCGCGACCGCCGGGTGTACGCCTGCCGGCGCGTCGTCACCGCACTGCGCAGCAGCTCCGCCGGCTCCTCGTAGCGCCCCGTCGCCGTCACGAAGCCGGCCGCCGACAGCCCCAGCACCTCGCTGAGCGCCGCGGACTGCCGCTCGTTGCCGCGCCAGTGCCCCGACTCCTCCGTCCATGGACAGGCGGACGCCTCCAGCCCCACCAGCCGCGCGAGCTCGTCCGCGGCCAGACCCTGGGCCACCCGGTGCTCCCGCAGGGAGCGGGCGGACGTCAGCAGGTCGCCCGGCGCGCACCACAGGAATCCGGCCGGCGCCGTGTGTTCGTACTCGCTGGGCAGCGCGAGACCGCGCTCCCAGGCGGCGTCGGTGTCGGCGCTGATCCGGAGTCCGTACTGGGCGCCGAGACCGTACGCGACATGGCCGAGGTCAATGCCCGTGCAGGAAGCGCTCGTTGGGCCGTCAGGGGTCTTCTTCCGGATCAGGCCCCAGGAGTGTGGTCGCGGTCCCTCACCGCGATGCGGCCACCCACCGGTAGTGCAGCTCCGGCCGTCCGATCTGCCCGTACTGGGGGCTGCGAACGGCGCGCCCCGTCGACACCAGGTGCTCCAGATAGCGGCGGGCGGTGATCCGCGAGATGCCCAGCTCCACGCCGGCGGCCGCTGCCGTCACCCCGTCCGGGGAGGCCCGCAGCGCACGCGTCACCGCCTCCAGCGTCGGGCCGCTCAGCCCCTTGGGCAGCCGGACCGGCTGCGGCGCCCGCAGCGCGCCGAGCGCCCGGTCCACCTCGTCCTGCCCGCTCGCCTCACCGGCCGCCGCACGGAACTCGGCGTAGCGGACGAGGCGGTCGCGCAGGGTGGCGAAGGTGAACGGCTTCAGCACGTACTGGACGACACCGAGCGACACCCCCTCCCTGACCACCGCCAGATCACGCGCCGACGTCACGGCGATGACATCCGCCGCGTGCCCGGCGGCGCGCAGTGAGCGCAGCAGCTGCAGACCGTGCCCGTCGGGCAGATACAGATCCAGGAGCAGCAGATCGATGGGGGTACGGTCCAGTGCCCGTACCGCCTCCGCACGCGAATGAGCGACCGCGGCCACGGTGAAGCCGGGAACCCGGCCCACATACAGCTGATGGGCGTCGGCGGCCACGGGATCGTCCTCGACGACCAGCACCTGGATCATGGGGTGGGCTCCTTGGGGACGTGCGCGGACTCGGACGGCATGGACGCGGGCGGCAGCGGCAGTCGTACGGTGAACTCCGCACCGCCGTCCGGGCCCCCGCTCAGGGTGACCGTCCCGCCACCCCGGTGCACGGCCTGCTGCACGAGCGCCAGACCGAGCCCGCGACCGGCGCCGTGCGTGGACCAGCCGCGGTGGAACACCTGCGCCGCGTCACCGGGATCGACCCCGGCACCGGTGTCGGCGACCCGCAGCAGCAGCTCGCCGTCATCGGCGAGCGCGGTCACGGTGACCCGGGCACGGACCGGGCGGCCCGCCACACCACCCCGCTGGCCGGGAACACCTCCGGCGGGGGAGGGGCTCGTCGCCGCCTCGGACGCCGCATCCACCGCGTTGTCGATCAGATTGCCGAGGATCGTCACCAGATCGCGCGACGACAGCGTCTCGGGCAGTGCCCCGTCGTCGATCAGGCTGTCGTCGGCGAGCACCAGCTCCACCCCCCGCTCGTTCGCCTGCGCCGCCTTGCCCAGCAGCAGGGCCGCCAGCACCGGTTCGGCGACGGCGCCGACGACCCGGTCGGTGAGGGCCTGGGCCAGCTCCAGCTCCGCCGTGGCGAAGCCGACCGCCTCCTCCGCCCGGCCGAGCTCGATCAGCGAGACGACCGTGTGCAACCGGTTCGCCGCCTCGTGCGCCTGCGAGCGCAGCGCCTGGGTGAAGCCCCGCTCCGAGTCCAACTCGCCGGACAGCGCCTGAAGTTCCGTGTGGTCGCGCAGGGTCACGACCGTGCCGCGCTGCTCGCCGCCCACCACCGGACGGGTGTTGACCACGATCACCCGGTCCGCCGTCAGATGCAGCTCGTCGACCCGCTCCTCGGATGCGAGCAGCGCCCCGGTCAGCGGCGGCGGGAGCTCCAGATCGGCGACCCGGCGCCCGACCGCACCCGGGGGCAGCCCGAGCAGCTCCCGGCCCGCGTCGTTGATCAGCGCGATCCTGCGCCGCCCGTCGAGCATCAGCAGCCCCTCGCGCACCGCGTGCAGCGTGGCCTGGTGGTAGTCGTGCATCCGGCTCAGCTCGGCGGCGTTCATGCCGTGCGTGTGGCGCCGCAGCCGGGCGTTGATCACATACGTACCGACGCCGCCGAGCGCGAGCGCCCCGCCCGCCGCCAGCCCCAGCGCACCGAGCTGGGCCCGCACCTGCGAGGAGACCCGCTCGACCGTGATGCCCGCGCTGACCAGACCGGTGATCCTGCCGCCGTCCAGGATCGGGGTGACGACCCGGATCGACGGACCGAGCGTGCCGGTGTACGTCTCCGAGAACGTCTCGCCGCGCAGCGCCCGCGCCGTGTGCCCGAGGAACGTCTCACCGATCCGGTCGGCGTCGGGGTGCGTCCAGCGGATCCGGTCCGGGCTCATGATCGTGACGAAGGCGATCCCGGTGTCCTTGCGGACCTGCTCGGCGTACGGCTGCAGCACGGCGGACGGGTCCGGGGTGCGGATCGCCTCCCGTACCGACGGGGAATCGGCCACCGCCAGAGCCGCCGCCCGGACCTGCCGGGCCGCGGTCTCCTCCGCCTGTCCGCGGCCGGAGACGTACGCGAAGAAGGCGCATCCGGCCACCACGGCCGCCACCAGCACCACCTGCATGGCGAAGAGCTGACCGGCCAGACTGCGCGGACGGGTCCGGGGGAGACGCATGGTCACAGTGTGCCTGGCCGAAAACATATGAACGAAATGAACGTAAGGGTGACCGCCGTCACAGGGAGCGGGATATTCGCCGAGACCCCCAGGGACGGGGGACCGACCGGGACGAGCCGAGGAGAACCCCGTGGGAGTGCCAGCCGCCAGGCGGGACCGTACGCATTATCTGTATCTCGCCGTGATCGCGGCTGTGGGCCTCGGTATCCTGGTGGGCTTCGTGGCCCCCGGGTTCGCCGTCGAGCTCAAGCCGATCGGTACCGGCTTCGTGAACCTCATCAAGATGATGATCTCGCCGATCATCTTCTGCACCATCGTGCTGGGCGTCGGCTCCGTCCGGAAGGCCGCCAAGATCGGCAAGGTGGGCGGCCTCGCGCTCGGTTACTTCCTGGCCATGTCGGTGGTCGCGCTGGCGATCGGCCTGGTCGTCGGCAATGTGCTGCACCCCGGCGACGGCATGCACCTCACGCAGACGGTGAAGGATGTCGGCCACACGGCGGCGAGCGACGCCGCCGAAGGGCCGGTCGACTTCCTGCTCGGCATCATCCCGACCACCTTCGTGTCGGCCTTCACCGGTGGCTCGGTGCTCCAGACCCTGCTGGTCGCGCTGCTCGTCGGCTTCGCGCTGCAGGCCATGGGCACGGCCGGTGAGCCGGTGCTGCGCGGGGTCGAGCACATCCAGAAGCTGGTCTTCCGCGTCCTGTCCATGATCATGTGGGCGGCCCCGGTGGGCGCGTTCGGCGCGATGGCCGCCGTCATCGGCGAGACCGGTGTGGACGCGCTCAAGGCCCTCGCCACGATCATGCTGGGCTTCTACATCACCTGCATCCTGTTCGTGGTCCTGGTGCTCGGCACACTGCTGCGCCTGGTGACCGGGGTGAACCTCTTCCAGCTCCTGAAGTACCTGGGCCGCGAGTTCCTGCTGATCCTCTCCACGTCCTCCTCCGAGTCGGCGCTGCCGCGCCTCATCGCGAAGATGGAACACCTGGGCGTCAGCCGCCCGGTCGTCGGCATCACCGTGCCCACCGGGTACTCGTTCAACCTCGACGGCACGATGATCTACCTGACCATGGCGTCGCTGTTCATCGCCGACTCGATGGGCCAGCCGCTGGCGCTGGGCCAGCAGATCTCGCTCCTCCTCTTCATGATGATCGCCTCCAAGGGCGCGGCCGGTGTCTCCGGTTCCGGCATCGCGGTGCTGGCCAGCGGGCTCCAGTCGCACAAGCCCGCGCTGGTCGACGGCGTCGGCCTGATCATCGGCATCGACCGCTTCATGAGCGAGGCCCGCGCCCTCACCAACTTCGCGGGCAACGCCGTCGCCACGGTGCTCATCGGCACCTGGACCAAGGAGATCGACAGGGAACGGGTCGGCCAGGTGCTGGCCGGCGCCATCCCGTTCGACGAGAAGACGCTCACCCAGGACGATCCGCACGGCGCGACGGAGGTTCCCGAGCCCAGGGACGGCGGGAAGGCGGACGTGACGGCGAAGGTCTAGTGCCGGGAGAGGCACGAGTCACGCGCGCGAGGCGGGGCCGGTACGGGAACGTCCGTACCGGCCCCGCCCCTTTTCTGCTCCCGCGTTGTCGACGGCACGGCGCAGCCGGCGGCAACGCGGGACGAACGAGGCGGCGAGCCCCGTGCATCACCTGCGCAGCGGAGACAGCAAGTTCCGGGCTTGCCTTGACGTCCGCGTCAAGGATTACCGTCGACACATGCGAATCGGGGAGCTGGCCGAGCGGGCCGGGACGACGACGCGGACTCTGCGCTACTACGAGTCACGCGGGCTGCTGCCTGCGCGGCGGGCCGTGAACGGGTACCGCACCTACGACGAGGACGATCTGCGCCTGCTGCAACAGATCCGGACCCTGCAGGACTTCGGGTTCGAACTGGAGGAGACCCGACCGTTCGTCGACTGTCTGCGTGCGGGCCATCCGGCCGGTGACGCCTGCCCCGCCTCGCTCGCCGTCTACCGGCGCAAGCTCGGCGAGCTCGACTCGCTCATCGAGCAGCTCCAGTCGGTCCGCGCCCAGGTGGGCGCCGAACTGGCGAGGGCCGAGCTGGAGGCCGAGGCCGAGCTTCCTGGCGGCCCGGAACCACGATGCGAACTGGGAGGATGACAGATGATTCATGCAGAGGGCGTGGCCGAGGTCACCGACACCACCTTCGACGGGGAGGTGCTGGGGGCCGAGCTTCCCGTCCTGGTCGAGTTCACCGCCGACTGGTGCGGGCCGTGCCGCCAGCTCGCCCCCGTGCTCAGCGCCATCGCCGCCGAGGAGGCGGACCGCATCAAGGTCGTCCAGCTCGATGTCGACCACAACCCCGAGGTCACGAGCCGGTACGGGGTGCTGTCGATGCCGACCCTGATGGTGTTCCGGTCCGGCGAACCGGTGAAGTCGATGGTGGGTGCCCGACCCAAGCGCAGGCTCCTCCAGGAGCTGGAGGACGTGTTCGAGACGGTGTGAGCCGCAACGCTCAGTAGTTCCCGCCACCACAGCTGCTGCTGCTGCCGCAGCTGTGGTGGTGACCCCCTCCGTCGTACGAGGAGCCGTGCGAGCCGTAGGAGTCGTGGGAGCCGCCGTACCCGTGGGAGCCATGGCCGCTCTCGCTCACGTAGTTGTCCGTGTTCTCGTCGGCGGAGTCCGAATCCAGTGCCTTCCCGTACTTGATCAGCATCCGTCCCACCGACGGCAGACGCCCCCCGCCCCTGTTCCATCGCTGAGAGCGCCGACGCTCGCCCGGCAGCCCTCCCCGCCCGTCGAACACCACGGCCCCGAGCGCGGCCGCGGCCCATGGCTCGCTCGCGCGGAGCGTTGCGAGGCGACGGCGTCCCATCGGAGTCAGTGGGCCGCGCGCGGGACACAGCGCGCGCACGGCCAGACAGGAGAAGCCCACCACGAGGTAGGGAGCCGTCTGCCGCAGCCCGTGAGGGACGGCGAAGGCGGCCAGGACCGCGGTGCCGCACACCACGGCGATCAGGACCCGCCCGGCGAACAGCCGGGCCCGGGCACGGGGTGGGGTCATGAGGAGACCGCATGAGACGAGGCGGTCGCCGATCTCGCGTACGGCCCCGGCCCGCACCGCCCGTACCCGCAGCAGCGTCGGTGTCGTGGAGCCCGCGGTCCGCCATTTTTCGACCACGGCTCGTTCCACCGGATGCTCGGGTTCCGTCCAGGGCTCGGGCAACCGCAGCCGCCCACCCGACCCGATCACGACATTGTTGTCGCTGCCCCACAGGGTATGGAGCGCCGCCTCCACCACCCGCTCGGGCCCGCCCGCCAGGAAAGCCGCATCGTACGGACCCAGCTCGGAAGCGCGCTCCCGGCGCCGCCACGGCAGCAGTCGCCGACCGGAGAGAACCAGGCAGGCAGTGGCAGCGACCAGTGCGGTCGCGGCGTCGATGAGCGTGAGCGTGGTCCACATGGCAGCCCCCGATCCGGACGTGCTCCGGATGAATGTGCGTATGCGAGGGGTATCTCCGTGTGAAGCACGGTCAATCCGAACAAGCCTGATTTCTGAGCTTTTTCTGAGCTTGTTCTGTGCTCCTTGCGTACCAACTGGTGGGTATCCGACGTGAAAGTCGGTTCTTGTCGGCCGGTGTCACGGCGATGAGCGTGGTGCGTCAAGCCGACGAGTGGCGGGACATCCTCGTACGGCCGCGCGCCGTGCTCGATGCGACGGGCGCGGCGACCCTCTGCTGAGAGGCTCCTGGAAGCAAAACAAATACCCCGGTCCGAATTGGCGGCCGGGGTATTTTTTCGCCTATATTGAATAGTTCCGTGTGTGCATTCCGTGCAATATGCGGAAAACTCCAATAAGCATATTCTATCGCGTCAGGAGTTGAATTGTCTACCGAGGAAATGCGGCAGGAGCAGCAATTCGTCTCCCTCGCCCACGAGCGGCTCGACCAGCTCCGGGTAGCGGCCGAAGCTGCCATGCGCGCCACGATCGCGCAGCTCAGCACCGGTCGACAGGCGCGGGTGGAGCGCGATACCGGCGTCGCCGAGCACTCCGCCTCGCTCGCCGCGCTGCATGCCGCCGACACGGGACTCTGTTTCGGACGGATCGACAGGCGCGACGGAGTCACGTACCACATCGGGCGCACCGGAATCCGGCGGGACGATGCCGAGCGGACCCCGTTGCTGATCGACTGGCGGGCTCCCGTCGCGCGGCCGTTCTATCTCGCGACCGGGTACGAACCGATGGGGCTGCGCCGCAGGAGGCACATCACCACGCAGGGGCGCACGGTCACCGGGTTGCACGACGAGATCATGGATCTCGCCGACACCACCCGCACCGGATACGAGTCGCACGACGCCGACGAGGTGCTGCTCGCCGCGCTGAACAGCGCCCGCACGGGCCGGATGGGCGACATCGTCTCGACCATCCAGGCCGAGCAGGACCACATCATCCGCGCCCCGCAGCGCGGGGTGCTCGTCGTCGAAGGAGGGCCGGGCACCGGGAAGACCGCGGTCGCGCTGCACCGGGCCGCGTATCTGCTGTACGCGCACCGGGAGCAGCTCGCCAAGCGGGCCGTGCTGATCGTCGGGCCCAACCCGGCCTTCCTCGGCTACATCGGCGACGTGCTGCCCTCGCTCGGTGAGACCGGCGTGCTGCTGTCGACGGTCGGCGAACTGTTCCCCGGCGTACACGCCACCGGCACCGACAGCCCCGCGGCCGCGGCCGTGAAGGGCCGGGCGGACATGGCCGACGTACTGGCCGAGGCCGTACGGAGCCGGCAGCAGGTGCCCGAGAAAGGCGAGCCGATCGTCATCGCGCACGACGACGGGGAGCTGATCCTCGACTGGGACATGGCAGTCGAAGCGCGGCACAAGGCCCGCGAGACCGGGCTGCCGCACAATCTCGCCCTGCCCACCTTCGCCTTCCGGATCATCGACGATCTCACCACGCAGCTCGCCGACCGCATCGGCGCCGACCCCTACGCCGGCCCGAACTTCCTCGGCCCCGACGACATCGCCCAGCTCGGCAAGGGCATCGCCGCCAGCGCGGAGGTGCACGCCGCCATCACCTCCCTGTGGCCCCCGCTCACCCCACAGGAGTTCCTCGCCGGCTATCTGGAGGAGCCCACGCATCTGGCCGAGGACGATGCCGAGCTGCTCCGGCGCGCGAAGAAGGCCGCCTGGACACCTGCCGACGTGCCCCTCCTCGACGAGGCCGCCGAGCTCCTCGGTGCGGACGACTCCGCCGCCCGGGCCGCCGCCGAGGCCGAGCGGGCCCGCCAGATCGCCTACGCGCAGGGCGTCCTCGACGTCTCGTACGCCTCCCGTACCTACGAGTTCGAGGACAAGGAGGACATCGACGAGGACGCCTCCGAGGTCCTCGCGGCGCACGACATCATCGACGCCGAACGGTTCGCCGAGCGTCAGGAGGAGGCCGACCACCGCAGCGCCGCCGAGCGCGCCGTCGCCGACCGGACCTGGGCGTTCGGGCACATCATCGTCGACGAGGCGCAGGAGCTGTCGGCCATGGCCTGGCGGCTGCTGATGCGCCGCAGCCCGACCCGCTCGATGACCCTGGTCGGCGACCCGGCCCAGACCGGTGACCTGGCAGGCTGCGACTCCTGGCAGGAGATCCTCGCGCCGTATGTCCAGGACCGCTGGCAGCTGGCCCGGCTCGGGGTCAACTACCGTACGCCCGCCGAGATCATGGAGTACGCGGCCGAGCGGCGCCGGGCCACCGATCCCGCCTTCGAACCTCCGCGCTCCATCCGCTCCACCGGTGCACGGCCCTGGGAGCGCACCCTGCCGCTCGCCGATGTGGCCGGGCTCGCCGAGGCCGAGACCCCGGCGGAGGGCAGGCTCGCCGTCATCGCCCCGCGCGAGCTCCACGCGGAACTCACAGGACTCGACGCCGGGCCGCTGGATCTGCACCGGCCCGTCGTCCTGCTCGACCCGCGCCAGGCCAAGGGCCTGGAGTTCGACACGGTTCTCGTCGTCGCGCCAGCGCTGATGACCGCCAACGATCTCTATGTGGCGCTGACCCGGGCCACGCAGCGGCTCGGGATCATCACACCGGCTTCAGCCACACCGTCGCCAGCGGCGGCAGAGTGAGCTGGACGCTCGTGCGGTGACCGTGGGCGGCGACGGACTCCGGCTTCAGCGGATCCGGGTTGAGGACGTCACCGCCGCCGTACCGTGCCGAGTCCGTGTTGAGCACCTCTGCCCAGGCGGACACGGACGGCGGCACGCCCAGCCGGTACTCGTGGCGGACCACTGGCGAGAAGTTCGACACCGCGAGCAGCGGCGCACCGTCCGCGTCGAAACGCAGGAAGGCGAAGACATTGTCCTCGGCGGCTCCGCCGTCGACCCAGGCGAAGCCCTCGGGGACGGTGTCCCGCTGCCACAGCGCCGGTGTCGCCGCGTACTCCGCATTCAGCTCACGCACCAGGTCCCGTACGCCCCGGTGGTCGCTCTCCGCCGCGTACGACGGATCGAGCAGCCACCAGTCGGGGCCGTGCCCCTCGGACCATTCCGCGCCCTGGGCGAACTCCTGTCCCATGAAGAGGAGTTGCTTGCCGGGGTGGGCCCACATGAAACCGAGGTAGGCCCGGTGATTGGCGCGCTGCTGCCACCAGTCGCCGGGCATCTTGCTGACCAGCGACTGCTTGCCGTGCACCACTTCGTCGTGCGAGATCGGCAGCACGTAGTTCTCGCTGTACGCGTACACCATCGAGAACGTCATCTCGTTGTGGTGGTACTTGCGGTGCACCGGTTCCTTCGACACGTACTCCAGGGAGTCGTGCATCCAGCCCATGTTCCACTTCAGCCCGAAGCCGAGACCGCCGAAACCGCCGGGGCCGACATGATGCGTGGCGCGCGTGACGCCGTCCCAGGCCGTGGACTCCTCGGCGATGGTGACGACACCCGGATTGCGCCGGTAGACCGTGGCATTCATCTCCTGGAGGAAGGCGACGGCATCCAGATTCTCCCGGCCGCCGTGCTCGTTCGGAGCCCAATCCCCGTTCTCGCGTGAGTAGTCCAGGTAGAGCATCGAGGCGACGGCATCGACTCGCAGCCCGTCGATGTGGAACTCCTCGCACCAGTACGTGGCGTTGGCGACCAGGAAGTTGCGCACCTCGGTACGGCCGAAGTCGAATTCGAGCGTGCCCCAGTCGGGGTGCGCGGCCCGGGCCGGGTCCGAGTGCTCGTACAGCGGACGGCCGTCGAATTCGGCGAGTGCCCAGTCGTCACGCGGGAAGTGCGCGGGCACCCAGTCGACGATGACGCCGATGCCGGCCCGGTGCAGTGCGTCGATGAGGTACCGGAAGTCGTCCGGTGATCCCATCCGCGAGGTCGGGGCGAAGAAACCGGTGACCTGATAGCCCCAGGAGCCGCCGAACGGATGCTCGGAGACCGGCATCAGCTCCACATGCGTGAACCCCAGATCACGTACGTAGGCGGGGAGTTGCTCGGCGAGCCTGCGATACGTGAGACCGGGGCGCCAGGACGGCAGATGCACCTCGTAGACCGAGAACGGTGCCTCGTGCACGGGTACGTCCCCGCGGTGCGCCATCCACTCCTGATCCCGCCACTCATGGTGCGAGGCCGTCACGATCGAGGCAGTGGCGGGCGGGACCTCGGCATGGCGGGCCATCGGGTCGGCGCGCACTGTGTGGGAACCGTCCGGACGGCAGATGTCGAACTTGTAGAGCGTGCCCTCCCCGATCGCGGGAAGGAACAACTCCCAGACCCCGGTCGAACCGAGGGAGCGCATCGGGTAGCCCGTGCCGTCCCAGTAGTTGAAGTCCCCGACGACCCGGACCCCGCGGGCATTGGGCGCCCAGACGGTGAACCGAGTACCGGTGACACCCTGGTGCTCCATGGGCTGCGCACCGAGGGCCGTCCACAGTTCCTCGTGCCGCCCCTCGCCGATCAGATGCAGATCGAGATCGCCGAGCGCCGGCAGGAATCGGTACGGATCCTGGACCTCGATCTCGTTGTCCTCGTAGCCGACCAGGAGCTGGTACTCGGGGACGGTGGGCATCGGCAGCAGCCCGGAGAACAGCCCGTCGCCGTCGTCGTGAAGCTCCGCCCGCAGGCCCTTGGCGAGCACGGTCACGGAACGCGCGTACGGACGCAGCACCCGGAGCACCACACCGCCGCGGACCATGTGCGCGCCGAGCAGATCGTGCGGTGCGTGGTGCTCACCGGCGAGCAGCCGCCCGCGGTCGCCGTCGTCGAGGGCACGCACCGGCCGGACCCCGCGGCCACCGCCGCCCGTGCGCCGGGGACGGGACGGTGCGGCAGTGGCCCGCTTCTCCGCCCCCTTCTTCCGCTTGGCGGGGGAAGGCGTTGAGGCCGAGGGACTCGCAGGTGCTGACGGTGCCGCGGGGGCCGGAGCCGCCTCCGGCGCTGCCGGGGTCGCGGCGGCCGCGGCGGTGACTGGAGTCACGTCGGTTGCGGGTGTCGCGGCGGGCCCCGGGGGCGCGGGCTCGACGGGCGTCGGCGGGAGCGACGCGGCCACGGTGGGATCGGGCGCGGTGCGGGACGGCTTGCGGGCGGTCACAGGGACTGCCTCCTCGGGGGGTGTGGGTGAATCGGGGCGGGGCGGGGTGTGACGGGCGGGGGAACGCAGCCATGGCCGAAACCGGGCGGTGTGCGGCGCATCAGTCGACGGCGGCGGCCAGACGTTGGATGGCGGCCATCGGCACCGGCAGCCAGTCGGGCCGGTGCCGGGCCTCGTACACCACCTCGTACACCGCCTTGTCCGTCTCGTGGGCCCGCAACAACTCCGGTTCGCTGCGCGGATCGACGCCCGCGGCCTCCGCGTACCCGTCGCAGTAGGCAGTCCGGCAGTGGGCCGCCCACTCGGCGTTCCAGGGCCGGTGGGAGCGGGCCGCGTAGTCGAAGGAACGGAGCATGCCCGCGATGTCACGCACCGGAGGCTGCGGACGGCGGCGCTCCAGAAGGGGCCGCGCCGGCTCACCCTCGAAGTCGATCAGCGACCAGAAGCCGTCGGCCGCGCGCAGGGTCTGGCCGAGATGCAGATCGCCGTGCACGCGCTGTGCGGCCCAGCTGCGGCCCCTGTGGCCCAGTGCGGCAACGGCGTCGAACGCCGTACGCAGCCCGGGAACATACGGCACCAGCGCCGGTACCGCGTGGGCAGCCGCCTCCAGCCGCTCCATCATCCCGGTGGCGAGATGCTCGGTCTGGGATCGGCGCAGCACGGGCGTCGGCAGCGCGGTGGCGAGTGCCGTGTGCACCTCGGCGGTGGCGCGACCGAGTGCGCGGGCCTCACGGGTGAAGTCATGGCCCGTGGCCAGTGCCCGTAGCGCAAGCTGCCAGCCGTCCTCCGCGCCCCGCAGGAAGGGCTGGAGAACGCCGAGGGTGAGCGGCTCCGACGCTGTCGCCTCGAACCAGGCGACGGGTTCCGGAACCCGACCGCAGCCCTCCCGGGAGAGGGCGCGCGGCAGTTCCAGATCGGGATTGATCCCCGGGAAGACCCTGCGGAAGATCTTCAGGATGTAGGCGTTGCCGTAGACGAGCGAGGAGTTGGACTGCTCCGTGTCGAGCACCCGCGGGGTGAGCCCGGCGGGGATGGGGGCGGCGCCCCGGTCGAAACGGAGGGGGCCGAGGGTGCCGGGGGTGCGCAACCGTTCCAGCAGAAGTTCGGCGAGCCGTGGATCGTGCAGCCCCTCGTAGACCGCCAGACCGGCCAGTGGACCCCCCTTCACATGGCCGATGAGGGCGGGGGCGAGCCATGGTGGCAGCGTGGCCCGGACCCCGAGCAGCATCTGGTAGCAGTCATCGGGCGAGGCCGGCATGGACGGCTGATGGACCCGGACCAGCAGATGGAGCAGCCCGGGCCCGTTGCCGGCGCTGCTCCCTGCCGATTCGGGATCCACCGGCAGTATTTCGGTCGCCGAGACAAGGGAGAAGGCCGTGACCGGCTGCCCCTTGCCTGCGAACCACCGCTGCCGGGGCAGCCACTCATGCAGCAGTGGGGCGAGTGACGGGAGTAGTGCTGTGCTGTTGGCGAGGGCGACCCGAGTGGATGCAGCCTTCGACATGGCATCGCGTCCTTTCCCCGGGCACACCACAGGATGCGAAGAGTGTCCCGGATTGCGGCAATAGCTGTCCGGCTGTGCGGGACGTGTCGGGTCAGGATGGTCCGTACGGACTCGACATGCAGGGCTCCAAGAACCCCGGAAGCCCCCTGAGGCCCCCGCCGGACTCCGAAGGACTCCGGCGAACTCCGCCGAACTCGGAAGCACTTTGGTGAATTCGGGGAGAGAAGCCCTGAAGAGCTCGATGTGGGGGAGATTGCCCCGTGCGGGGCGGCGGAAACCGCCCCGCTGGGTATGTGCGGAAGTGGCGCCGCATCAGATCTGCGGCACATCCTTGCGCAACCTGAACCAGTAGAACCCGTGCCCGGCGAGAGTCAGCAGGTAGGGCCACTGGCCGATGGCGGGGAAGCGCACCCCGCCGATCAGCTCCACCGGATGACGCCCGTTGAACGTCCGCAGATCGAGCTCCGTCGGCTGTGCGAACCGCGAGAAGTTGTGCACGCACAGCACGAGATCGTCCTTGTACTCACGGGTGAAGGCGAGCACCGCGGGGTTCGAGGACGGCAGTTCGTTGTACGAACCGAGGCCGAAGGCCCGATTCTGCTTACGGATCTCGATCATCCGCCGCGTCCAGTGCAGCAGCGACGACGGCGAGGCCATCGCCGCCTCCACGTTGGTCACCTGGTAGCCGTAGACCGGGTCCATGATCGTGGGGAGGTAGAGCCGCCCCGGATCGCTGGAGGAGAATCCCGCGTTCCGGTCGGGCGTCCACTGCATCGGGGTGCGTACGGCATCCCGGTCGCCCAGCCAGATGTTGTCGCCCATCCCGATCTCGTCCCCGTAGTACAGAATCGGGGAGCCCGGCAGCGACAGGAGCAGAGCCGTGAACAGCTCGATCTGGTTGCGGTCGTTGTCCAGGAGGGATGCGAGACGCCGCCGGATGCCGATGTTGGCCCGCATCCGCGGGTCCTTGGCGTACTCCGCATACATGTAGTCGCGCTCTTCGTCCGTGACCATCTCGAGCGTGAGCTCGTCGTGGTTGCGCAGGAAGATGCCCCACTGGCAACCGGACGGAATCGCCGGGGTCTTCGCCAGGATTTCCGAGACCGGATAGCGGCTCTCGCGGCGCACGGCCATGAAGATGCGCGGCATCACCGGGAAATGGAACGCCATGTGGCACTCGTCGCCGCCGGCCGGGAAGTCACCGAAGTAGTCGACGACATCTTCCGGCCACTGATTGGCCTCGGCGAGCAGCACGGTGTCCGGGTAGTGCGCGTCGATCTCCTTGCGCACCCGCTTGAGGAACTGGTGGGTCTCCGGCAGGTTCTCGCAGTTGGTGCCCTCCCGCTGGTACAGGTACGGCACGGCGTCGACGCGGAAGCCGTCGATACCGAGATCCAGCCAGAACCGGAGAGCGGAGATGATCTCCTCCTGCACCGCCGGGTTCTCGTAGTTGAGATCCGGCTGGTGGGAGAAGAACCGGTGCCAGTAGTACTGCTTGCGCACCGGGTCGAAGGTCCAGTTGGACGTCTCCGTGTCGACGAAGATGATCCGCGCGTCAGGGAACTGCTTGTCGTCGTCGGCCCAGACGTAGTAGTCGCCGTACGGCCCGTCGGGATCGCTGCGTGACTGCTGGAACCAGTCGTGCTGATCGCTCGTGTGGTTCATGACGAAGTCGATGATCACGCGCATACCGCGATGGTGCGCGGCATCGACGAACTCCACGAAGTCGGCGAGATCGCCGAACTCCGGCAGCACGGCGGTGTAGTCGGAGACGTCGTATCCGCCGTCGCGCAGAGGCGACTTGAAGAACGGCGGCAGCCAGAGACAGTCGACGCCCAGCCACTGCAGGTAGTCCAACTTGGCGGTGAGGCCCTTGAGATCGCCGATGCCGTCGCCGTTGGAGTCCTGGAAGGACCGGACGAGGACCTCGTAGAAGACGGCGCGCTTGAACCAGTCGGGATCCCGGTCCTTGGCAGGGGTGTCCTCGAACGTGTCGTGGACGGGCTCATTGACAATCATGGTGTGGGTGACCCTCCGGTCGGCGGGGACGGTCGCAGGACGACGATGTGCGCGGGCGCGACGCCCGGCTCTAGGCGCACATAGAAGTTCCTGCCCCAGTGATAGGTGTGGCCGGTGAGCTCGTCGCGCACCGGCACGGTCTCGTGCCAGGCGAGGCCGAGTTGCGGCATGTCCAACGAGACCGTGGCCTCCTGGGTGTGGTGAGGGTCGAGGTTGACGACCACCAGAACGATGTTCGAACCCGAGCGCTTGCTGTAAACGATCAGGGCGTCGTTGTCGGCGGCGTGGAAGTGCACGTCGCGCAGCTGCTGCAGTGCGGGATGACGGCGCCTGATCCGGTTGAGCGAGGTGATGAGCGGAGCGAGGGAACGGCCCTCGCGCTCCGCCGACTCCCAGTCCCTGGGGCGGATTTCGTACTTCTCCGAGTTCAGGTACTCCTCGCTGCCGGCCCGCACCGGGGTGTTCTCGCACAGCTCGTACCCCGCGTACATGCCCCAGGACGGCGAGAGTGTGGCGGCGAGCACGGCCCGCGCCTCGAAGGCCGGGCGTCCGCCGTCCTGGAGATAGCCCGGCAGGATGTCCGGGGTGTTCACGAAGAAGTTGGGCCGCATGTAGGAGGCTGCTTCACCGGCCAGCTCGGTGACGTACTCCGTGAGCTCGTGCCTGG
Source organism: Streptomyces sp. NPDC057565 (assembly GCF_042801455.1). NCBI lineage: Bacteria > Bacillati > Actinomycetota > Actinomycetes > Kitasatosporales > Streptomycetaceae > Streptomyces > Streptomyces sp. NPDC057565. The sequence goes on from NZ_JBHVFU010000011.1 coordinate 43,825, forward strand.
TATTGCGCCAGGTGAAGTACGTGTACGACTGCTGGAAACCGACCGTGGCGAGCGCATGCATCATCGCGGGGCGGGTGAACGCCTCGGCCAGGAAAATCACATCGGGGTCGGTGCCGTTGATGTCGGCGATCACCTTCTCCCAGAAGATCACCGGCTTGGTGTGCGGATTGTCGACGCGGAAGATCCGTACGCCGTGGTCCATCCAGAACCGCAGGATGCGGAGGGTCTCCGCGACCAGCCCCCGCAGATCCTTGTCGAAGGCGATCGGATAGATGTCCTGGTACTTCTTGGGCGGGTTCTCCGCGTACGCGATCGTGCCGTCCGAGCGGTGGTGGAACCACTCGGGATGTTTCTCCACCCACGGATGGTCGGGAGAGCACTGGAGCGCGAAGTCCAGAGCGATCTCCATACGGAGGGCGCGGGCGGTCTCGACGAAGTGATCGAAGTCGTCGAGCGTGCCGAGTTCGGGGTGGACGGCATCGTGACCGCCCTCGGCCGAACCGATCGCCCACGGCACCCCCACGTCGTTGGCGCCGGGGGACAACGAGTTGTTCGGGCCCTTGCGATGGGTGGTCCCGATGGGGTGGACGGGCGGCAGATAGACGACGTCGAACCCCATGGCGGCAACCGCGGGAAGCCGCTCGGCGGCAGTACGGAAGGTGCCGCTGACAACCCTTCCCCGGTGCCCCTGCCCCTGCAGATGGTCCGGCGTCTTCCCCGTACTGCCCCTTCTCGTCGCCTTTGTCGCCTTCGTCGGCTCGGCCGGCTCGAACCTGGCGCCCTCCGACCGCGGGAACAGTTCGTACCAGGATCCGAACAGGGCCCGTCGGCGCTCGACGACGAGGGGGAGTGGGCGGGCCGCGGTCACCAGTTCGCGCAGAGGATGGCGGGCGAGCGCGGCGGTGGCCTCGGGGGCGAGCGCGGCGGCGAGCCGCGCGGCGGCCGGACGTGACTCGTCGCGCAACGCATCGGCCGTGGCCAGCACCGCCTCACGCCCGTCCCGTTTCGGTACGCCCCAGGCAGCCCGCTCGTAGAGCTCGGCGCCCTCCGCCAGGACGAGCGCGGTGTCGATCCCCGCCGGAATCTTGATCTGTGCGTGCCGGCGCCAGGTGGTCACCGGATCGCTCCAGGCCTCGACCGTGTACGTCCAGTGCCCCTCGGAGTCCGGCGTGACATCGGCGCCCCAGCGGTCGGTGCCGGGAGCGAGCTCACGCATCGGCGTCCACGGGCCCGGCCGGCCGCTCGGATCCCGCAGAACGGCATTGGCGGCGACCGCCTCATGTCCCTCACGGAAGACGGTGGCCGTGACCTGGAAGGTCTCACCGGCAACGGCCTTGGCGGGCCTCCTGCCGCAATCGACGAGAGGGCGGACGTCGAGGACGGGAATGCGACCGATCATGGAATCACCTGGGGACTGGAGCTCGGGCTGCACGGAACGCGGTGCGGGCGTGGAGAGAGGTGTGCGTACGCCGCGACTGTGAGGGTCCGTCCTTTCTAGCTGTTCCGTTGACGGCTGATGGGGTGTGAGCATGGCCGCTCCTGTCCGCATTCACTCGAATGGCACTCGAATGGCTGGGGCGCGGGTGTGGTGCGCGGGTGAGTACCGCATCGCACCGGACGCGTACGGACTGCATACGAACCGCTGCCGGATCGCAGTTGATCCGCATTCGGGCTGTATTCGGGCTGTGTACCGCAGAAGCCTTCCCACGGTTGTCGGGGGGCCAATCCGGTGGTTTGTTAACTACTCGGGCGTAGCGGTGAAGGTCTGAATACGCCGGGCTCCGCCCCGTGCGCGGAGGCTCGCGGAAGACCGCCCTCAACCGTCGCCGAGGCAGCGCCGGTGGCCTCGAACACGCCTGTCCGCATCGCCCCGTGCCGGTCGTGGGCGTCGCCGTGTCAGTCCCATGAACCGAAACCTCCTCCTCGACGCGGTGCGCGCCGCACGGAGTCGCATCGAAGGCCGGCCGGTCCGCCTCGACCCGACCCACGTACACGCCACTGGGCAGCCTTCCCTGTGCCGTGAAGGGCCACAAGGCCGTCCGAGGGGGTGGAATCGGCCATAACGCCCGTGGCGGATGAGCACCGATCTACGGAAGGGGGCGGTGGGGCGGACGAGATGCAGGGGGCCGCTGATCCGACGCCGGACCGCGGTGGCGACGGGGCCGGGGCGGATCCGGGGCGGGCGGCTCGCCGGGGTCCGTTCGATATGAGCCGGTCGCGCGCCGTGGTTGCGGAGTACGGCACACCGCTACCGTCGAGGGTGACGGAGCGGCGCACACCGTGGTGCGTCCCCTCGGATTCGTACGTCCCCTGTAAAGGTGGAATACGTGAAGGCCATTCGTCGATTCACCGTGCGTCCTGTCCTCCCCGATCCCCTTCAACCGCTCAGCGGCCTCGCCCGCAACCTGCGCTGGTCCTGGCACACCGAGACACGTGAGCTCTTCCAGGCCATCGACCCGGGGGGCAGGCGGGCGGCGGACTCCGACCCCGTGCGCCTGCTCGGAGCCGTCTCCGCCGGGCGCCTTGCCGAGCTGGCCCAGGACCAGCAGTTTCTGCACCGGCTGGCCGAGGTGTCCGCCGCGCTCCAGGAGTACCTCGACGGTCCGCGGTGGTACCAGGAGCAGCTGGCACAGGGTGCGGAACTGCCTGCCGCCGTGGCGTACTTCTCGCCCGAATTCGGTGTGACCGCAGCCCTTCCGCAGTACTCCGGCGGACTCGGCATCCTTGCCGGAGACCATCTGAAGGCCGCCAGCGACCTGGGCGTGCCCCTCGTCGGGGTCGGCCTGCTCTACCGGCACGGCTACTTCCGGCAGAGCCTGTCGCGCGACGGCTGGCAGCAGGAGCACTATCCCCTCCTCGACCCGAACGAACTGCCGCTCACCCCGGTGCGCGAGGCCGACGGAACACCGAGCCGCGTGGTACTGGCCCTTCCGGGTGGCCGCTCGCTCCACGCCTGCATCTGGCAGGCCCAGGTCGGCCGCGTTCCTCTGCTCCTGCTCGACTCCGACGTGGAGGAGAACGCGCCAGGCGAACGCGACGTCACGGACCGGCTGTACGGCGGTGGCAGCGAACACCGGCTGCTGCAGGAGATGCTGCTCGGTATCGGAGGCGTACGAGCCGTGCGGGCGTACTGCCGGCTCACCGGGCACGCGGCCCCGGAGGTCTTCCACACCAACGAGGGGCACGCAGGTTTCCTCGGTCTTGAACGCATCCGTGAACTCTCCGGAACCGGGCTGGATTTCGACTCCTCGGTCGAGGCGGTGCGGGCCGGCACGGTGTTCACCACCCACACCCCGGTGCCTGCCGGAATCGATCGCTTCGACCGGGAGCTCATCGCCCGTCACTTCGGCGACGACGGCGAACTGCCGGGTGTCGGGGTCGAGCGGATCCTGCAGCTCGGTATGGAGACGTACCCCGGTGGCGAGCCCACCCTCTTCAACATGGCGGTCATGGGCCTGCGGCTTGCCCAGCGGGCCAATGGCGTCTCCACCCTGCACGGTGCGGTCAGCCGGAAGATGTTCGCCGGGCTGTGGCCGGGCTTCGACGCCGCAGAGGTGCCGATCACCTCGGTGACCAATGGCGTTCACGCGCCCACCTGGGTCGCCCCCGAGATCTTCGGGCTGCGAGCCCGGTACGGTGGCACGCCGGGACGCTGGGATGCGGCGGCCGGAATCCCGGACCGTGAAATCTGGGACCTTCGGCGGACGCTCCGCGAACAGTTGGTGACCGAGGTCCGCACGAGGCTTGCCGCCTCCTGGCGCACGCGTGGTGCCGAGCCGGCCGAACTCGGGTGGATCGAGGGCGTGCTGGATCCGGATGTGCTGACGATCGGCTTCGCGCGCCGCGTGCCCTCGTACAAGCGGCTGACCCTGATGCTTCGTGACCGCGACCGGCTGATGGAGCTGCTCCTCCACCCGACGCGGCCGATTCAGATTGTTGTCGCAGGCAAGGCACACCCCGCCGACGACAGTGGGAAACGGCTGGTCCAGGAACTGGTCCGGTTCTCCGACGACCCCAGGGTCCGCCACCGCATCGTCTTCCTGCCCGACTACGGGATGGCCATGGCGCAGAAGCTCTACCCCGGCTGCGACGTCTGGCTCAACAACCCGCTGCGGCCCCTGGAGGCCTGTGGCACGAGCGGCATGAAGGCCGCGCTCAACGGCTGTCTCAACCTGTCCGTGCTCGACGGCTGGTGGGACGAGTGGTTCGAACCCGACTTCGGCTGGGCGATTCCGACCGCCGACGGGTCCGCGATGGACGAGGACCGGCGTGACGAGCTGGAGGCGAATGCCCTCTACGAGCTGATCGAGGAGCGGGTGGCACCGCGCTTCTACGACCGGGGCGACGACGGGCTTCCCGGGCGCTGGGTCGAGATGGTCCGCCGCACCGTGAGCACGCTCGGCCCCAAGGTCCTCGCCGGACGCATGGTGCGCGAGTACGTCGAGCGGCTGTACGCCCCCGCCGCGCTCGCCCACCGCTCCTTGGACGCCGCCACGGCGCGGGAGCTCGCGGACTGGAAGGCGCGGGTCCGTGCTGCCTGGCCGCGGGTCGCTGTCGACCATGTGGAGGCCGTGGCGCCCAGCACGGTCGGCGGTTCGGCCGAGCTGGGGGCGATGCTGGGGCTGCGTGTCCGGATCGCTCTCGGAGCGCTGGAGCCGGACGACGTGGAGGTGCAGGCGGTGGCCGGGCGGGTCGACGCCGCCGACTCGATCTCGGACGCGCAGTTCTTCCCGCTGAAGCCGGGCGGAGGCCAGGACCTGGAGGGCCGCTGGTTGTACGAGGGCCCGCTCGCCCTCGACCGCACGGGCCCCTACGGCTACACGGTGCGAGTGCTTCCCGCTCACCCGCTGCTGGCGACCAGCGCGGAACTCGGCCTGGTCGCACTGCCGACGGAGGCGGCGGGTGACGGTGCGGGCCTGCTGATGCGCTGACCACCCGTCCTCCCCGGGGCCCGGCACCTGTGAGGTGCCGGGCCCCTTCGTCTCCTGAACGCAACACCTTGACGTGTCCATGAGATGCATTTAGGTTCCTCACTCATTGCAGAGTTCACAACTCGACTCAAAGTTCATGTCTGTGAACTGGGCTGATCTTGGCCGGAGTTGCTGGACCACCCCCGCACCGGAAGGCACCCCACATGCGTACCGGATCCATCGGGCGCGGCCTCGGCCTCGCCACCGCCCTGGCCGCACTGCTCACCGCGGTCTTCACGGCCCCGGCATCGGCAGAAAGATCCGCACCCGCCGCGAACGCCCGAGAGGTGAAGGCCGCCACAGCCGCCGCCCCCGCCTCCTTCACCCACCCCGGCGTCCTGGTCAACCGCCCCCAACTCGACTTCGTACGCGCCAAGGTCCAGGGCGGCGCACAGCCCTGGAAGAGCGCGTACGACCAGATGCTGGCCAGCAAGTACGCCTCGCTCACGCGCACCGCCAAACCACGCGCCATCGTGGAGTGCGGCTCGTACTCCAATCCCAACTACGGCTGCACCGACGAACGCGAAGACGCGATAGCCGCCTACACCCTGGCGCTCGCCTGGTACATCACCCAGGACAGTCGCTACGCCCAGAAGTCCATCGAGATCATGGACGCCTGGTCGGCCGTCATCCGGGACCACACCAACAGCAACGCCCCGCTTCAGACCGGCTGGGCCGGCTCCTCCTGGCCGCGGGCCGCCGAGATCATCACATACACATACAGCAACTGGCCGAACTCCACCCGCTTCGGCACCATGCTGCGCAACGTGTACCTCCCCAAGGTCATCAACGGCTCCCACAGCAACGGGAACTGGGAACTGAGCATGACCGAGGCCGCGATCGGCATCGCGGTCTTCCTCGAAGACCGCACCGCCTACGACAAGGCCGTCACCAAGTTCCGTGGACGTGTCCCCGCGTACATCTACCTCGTCTCGGACGGCGCCCTGCCGAAGACCGCACCGGGCAGCGGCCTCGACACCCGCGACGAGATCATCACGTACTGGCAGGGCCAGTCGACCTTCATGGACGGACTCTCCCAGGAGACCTGCCGCGACCTCACCCACACCGGCTACGGACTCTCCGCCATCTCCCACATCGCCGAAACCGGCCGGATCCGGGGACAGGATCTCTACCCCGAGATCGCCGACCGCCTCCGCCACGCACTGGGGCTGCATGCCAAGTACCAGCTGGGCGCGGCAGTCCCGTCATCGCTCTGCGGAGGGCGTCTCACGGACAACCTCGGCCCGATCACCGAGGTCGGTTTCAACGCCCTGCACAACCGGATGGGCATCGCCATGACCAACACCCAGACCCTCACGGAACAGCAGAGGCCCGCCGGATCCAACAACCTGTTCGTCGCCTGGGAGACCCTCACCCACGCAAACAACCCCAACTGACCCGTCCGGTCTACTGGTCGTCCCGGCGACGGTTCTCGTCCGGGACGTCGACTCCGATCGACTTCTCCACCAGTCGTCCCTCCTTGAAGCACAGTCGGTAGACCGGCGTCGCGTCGTACTTCTTGGTCCGGTAGTAGACACAGTCGTCCACCCCGGCCGGCTCGGGACGCAGGCCGTCGGGCGCGCCGTCCAGCGTGTGGCTGGGCAGGCGCGTCTCGACGTCCGCCCGGGAGTCACCGACCTTGATCAGATCGAACTGGGTGCGATCCAGGACCGAGCGGGACTGGACGTAGAACTGGAAGGCGAACATCAGCACCCCGAGAACGGCCAGCACACTGACCGGCGCGACGATCACCTGCACCAGACCGCGCCGCACACGCTGCCGGGCCCTGCTCAGTTCACGCGCCGAAGTGGACGGGGCGGGCCCGGCAGCGCCGGGTATCTCGGGGGCCTCCAAGGCCGGCGAGAGCCGTGCGATCACCGGCAACCGCGCAACCAATTCGAACCCCCCGTCGTCGAGTGGGCCGTGAGCGAGGGACCCGCCGGCGAGCCGGACCCGCTCGTCGAGACCCACCAGCCCGGTGCCGCCCGACGCGATCCCCGGTAGGCGGCGGCCCTCTGCACGCGCCGCATTGGTGATGACGACCGTCAGAGTCGGTTTCTCGTCCATCGAGATGCCGATGTCGACCTCTGCGCCCGGGGCGTGCTTGGCAGCGTTGGTGAGTGCCTCCTGCACGATCCGGTGCACGGCACGCTCTATCATTCGCGGCAGCCCCGAGAGGGGGCCGGGCGTATGAAGAAGCACTGTCATCCCGGACGACCGCGCCCGCTCGACGAGCTCGGCGACCGACTCGTCGGACGGCACCGTGGGCGCCGCTTCGCCGTCGGTCCGCAGTATGCCGATGATGTCGCGCAGCTTTGCGGTGGCGTCCGCCGCCGCCTGGCGCAGTTCCCCGGCCGAGGCCTGCTGCCTCCGATTCAGCGACGGGTCGACTTCCAGCGCTGCCGCGCGGACCGCGATGAGCGACAACTCGTGCCCGAGAGAATCGTGCATGTCTCCGGCGATGCGGGACCGCTCCCGTATCCGCTCCCGATCCGCTGCCGTGTGCTTCTCGCGCTCCATCCGGTCGGCCAGCTGCCAGCCCGTTCGGATCAGCTGGGCGTAGTGCCGCGCGTACCGTCCGATCAACCAGGGCACCACGACCGCGAACAGCAGTGTGATCACCAAGGTGAACCACTCCCAGAGCTCGGCGCCCGCGGTGAGAGTGATCACCAGGCCCACCGCGGCGATACCCGCGAAGCTGAACAGCGCCGGTCGGGCGCCCGCCAACCGGCGACCGGCGAAGAAACCGAGAGCGATCAGCGCCGTGGAGTACGACACGGTGTACAGCTCGCGCGAGTCGGCGAGGCTGAGAGCGACTGCGATGCCGAGCGCTGCCAGCGGCCATGCGCGGTGGACCAGTACGGCCATGCCGAGCGCGCCCACTCCCACGCCCACGGACAGCCATGACCCGCCGTCGGCCGGGCCGTCCCACAACAGCACGGGCCCGGACAGAATTGCCCAGACGGCCAGGTCGGTGACGTAGTCCCGCTTTCGTTCCCTCAGCATGGTCTTTACCTTGCCCGAGCGCCTGGCACCGAGTCCCCTGACGAAAGTGAAGGGTGGAACCTGTCTTTCGTCCGATGAGCCGGGCGGGGCCGGCTCCGTAGTTTCGTCGGCATGACCAAGTCGACCGGACTGAACGGATCAGTGTGCGGGCCCGGACCCCTCGTCGGTGCCACCGACGATTCCCGCCTCGTACGCAAGGATTGCGAGCTGCACCCGGTTCTTGAGCCCGAGACGGCTCAGGACCGCGCTGACATGGGCCTTGACGGTGCCCTCGACGACATACAGCTTTGCGGCGATCTCCGCATTGGAGAGGCCTGCGCCGACGAGCGCAACGACGTCCCGCTCGCGCGCCGTCAACGGCTCCAGCGCGGCTCTGGCATCGGCGGCCCGCGACAGCCGGCCCGTACCGAGATGTGCGATCACCCGTTGAGCCACTTCGGGGGAGAGGAATGCCGCTCCCTCTGCCACGGCCTGCACCCCCGCGATCAGTTCGCGCGGATTACCGGACTTGAGGACGAAGCCGCTCACTCCCGATCCCAGTGCCCGTGCGATGTATTCGTCCTCGGAGAAGGTGGTGAGCATGATGAGCGCCGTCTCGGGCAGTGTCCCGCGCAGCTCGGCCGCTGCCTGCAGGCCGTCGAGGCGGGGCATCCGGATGTCGAGGAGGGCCACATCGGGCCGGTGCTTCCGGGCGAGTTCGACAGCTTCGTGTCCGTCCCCGGCTTCTGCGACGACCTCGATGGCGGGGTCGGTGGCGAGGATCGCCCGGACACCCGCGCGGATCATGCTTTCGTCGTCGGCAAGCAACACCCTGATCATGCGGCTCACCCTACGGCGAACCGCCCGGGAGGAATGGAGCTCCTCCCGGGCGGGGCCACCGCATCACGTGCGCGGAATGCGGTGCTGGGTTCAGAAGGTCAGCTTGAAGCTGTTGATGGCGCCGGTGTCACCCGAGTAGACGTCCTGGACCTTCAGCTTCCAGGTGCCGTTGGCGACCTCGGACGACGCGTTGACGGTGTACGTCGTCTGGACGTTGTCCGCCGAATCGGAGATCGAGGAGTTCTTCAGCCGGTAGGCCGTGCCGTCCGGAGCGACGAGGTCGATGACGAGGTCACCGCGCCAGGTGTGGGTGATGTCCACGCCGACCTGCAGGGTGCTGGGCGCGTTGCCCGTGATTCCGGTGACGTTGACCGAGCTGGTGACGGCCGCGCCTGCGTCCGGGATGGCGACGCGGGTCGTGTTCTGGAAGACCGTGCCGCCGGTGCCGCCACCGGAGCGCGAGCCGACGTTGACGCCGGCCCAGGCGTCGGCGACCGCCTTGTACTCGGCGCTCGTCGTGCCGTACAGGTCACCGGCCGCGGCGAGGGTTCCGGTGCGAGCGGCCGCGTAGTTCGTCGTGGAACTGAACTTGGTGCTGAGCGCCTTGAACCAGATCAGCGCCGCCTTGTCGCGGCCGATGCCGGTGACCGGCAGACCGTCGGAGGTCGGGGAGTTGTACGAGACACCGTTGATGGTCTTGGCGCCGCTGCCCTCGGAGAGGAGGTAGAAGAAGTGGTTCGCGGGACCCGAGGAGTAGTGGACGTCCACTCCGCCGATGCCGGAGTACCAGGCGTCCTTGGACGCGCCGTCCTTGCTCGGCTTGTCCATGTAACGCAGCGGGGTGCCGTTGCCGTTGATGTCGATCTTCTCGCCGACCAGGTAGTCGCCCTTGTCGGTGGCGTTGTTGGCGTAGAACTCGACCGCGGCGGCCATGATGTCGCTGGTCGCCTCGTTGAGGCCGCCGGACTCGCCGCTGTAGACCAGGCCGGCGGTGGCGGAGGTGACACCGTGCGTCATCTCGTGCGCGGCCACGTCGAGGGAGGTCAGCGGCGCGGCGTTGCCGCTGCCGTCCCCGTAGGTCATGCAGAAGCAGCTGTCGTCCCAGAAGGCGTTGACGTAGTTGTTGCCGTAGTGGACGCGGGAGTACGCGCCGACGCCGTCGCCCCGGATGCCGGTGCGGCCCTGCACGTTCTTGTAGTAGTCCCAGGTCTCGGCCGCACCGTAGTGCGCGTCCGCGGCGGCCGTCTCGGCGTTCTGCGGAGTTCCGTCGCCCCACACGTCGTCGGAGCCGGAGAAGAGCGTCCCGGTGCCGGACGTGCCGTGGTTCAGGTTGTACGTCTTGTGGTTGCCGCGTCCGGTGTCGGTCAGCGTGTACGACGGTGCGGTGCCGAGCGTGACCTGGCCGCTGTACTGGGTGTTGCCGGTACCGGTCTCGATGGCCTGCCACTCGTAGAGCTTCGCACCGGTGGAGGCGTCGGTCACGACGTGCAGTTCATTGGGGGTGCCGTCGTCCTGGAGTCCGCCGACGACGGTCTCGTAGGCGAGCTGCGGCTTGCCCTGGGCCATCCAGACCACCTTGCGCGGTGCCCGGTCGGCGACGGTCTTCTTGGAACCGGCAGCCTTGGCCGCACCGAGAGCCTGTGTCTCGGCCTTGGCCGGGGCGACGTCGGCGGCGGTGTCGACGGCCTTCAGCTGTGCAGAGGTGACTTTGGACGCCTTGGTGACGCCTTCGGTCTCACCGGCCTTGGACTCCTGGACGATCAAGTCGCCACCGAGGACCGGAAGCCCGCTGAAGGTGCGCTCGTAACGCGTGTGCGTGGTGCCGTCGTTGTCCTGGATGACATCCCGGACGACGAGCTTCTCCTGAGAGCCGAGACCGAGCTCCTTGGCCGTGGCCGCCTTGCTCGCGTTGGCCTCGCGGATCAGCTCGGCACGCGCGGAGGGGGAGAGCTGCTTGGCCAGCGCGCCATGCTTGGCGTTGGTGGCGACCGGGGCAGCGGCGGCGGAACCGCCGGCTGTGGCAGTTGCCGTGCCTGTCTGGACTCCTACGGCGAGGAGGGCTGCTACGGCTATCAGAGCGCCGGTCGCGGTGGCGCGACGGCTGGGCGTGGATCTCACGCGGACTCCTTCTGCGAGGGGGGTACCGGCGGCTGGGTGAGCCGACCGGGCAGGGCAGGCGGTGCGCGGAACGGGGGAAGAGTGTCAGCAGATGGACGTTCCTGTCAGGACCGCGTCAACAAGTTGGCCGGAATTCGTCCGTTGCCAGAAAGGTCATGTTCGTTAAGCGGACGTTTCGCCGATCGTTACCGGGAGGGTGTCCACGGTCCGGAGCGGCCGATTTCGACGAGCGGGTCCGGGTCGAGCTCGAACACATCGTGTTCGAACGGAGCGTTCGGCGCGGGGTCGTGGTCACCGGCCGAAAGTGTCTTGAATTGTGGCTCGTTCTGAACGGGTCAGCCCTTGTCGTGCAGCAAAGACCAGGTAAAGCGTCGGGCGACGCGGCCGGCCGTGGCGGCTTCCGCTCGGTTCGCAAGGACAAGGACACGGACAAGGAGGAGGAAAGAGGCGGCTCGCGGTGGCTCGCTCTGCGTGCCGTGCGGGCCCCGGGCTCAGAAGGGAGTTGGCTCCCTCGAGGACCGGCGTGTGAGGGCCTGCCGACACCGCGCGGGCCGGGGCGAATTGCTGAGCTTGCCGAGATCGCCGGGCGGTCCACGCGGGCCTCGGGCGAGCACCCCGGCCGTCCGCGACTTCTGCGGCACGGCTCCACACCGACAGCGGCGAGGGCGTGCGAAGTCCTCGATCGGTGGCAGAGCATGCGGTGATCCGCACGGTGACCCGGACCACGCCCGGCAACGCAGGGAGCTCCTGGCCAAGGCGCGGACGGCCCGGGAACACGTGCTGTTCCTGGGCCGTGGTGACGACCTGGCAGTGCGACGGGGTGGGGTCAGGCCGGCAACGACACCTGGCCCACCGCTACCGAGCCGGTGCGCGGCACCGCCGCACCGCCGGTCGTCCGCCCGGCGTGGTTGTGCCGACGCCGGTGGTTGTTGCCGGGAAGCGGGTCAGGCCAGGCTTTCCCGCCAGGCGCGGTGGAGCCCGGCGAACCGGCCGGTACCGCCGATGAGTTCGGACGGGGAGCCGTCCTCAACGATCCGGCCGTGCTCCATGACCAGTACCCGGTCCGCGATCTCCACGGTCGACAGCCGGTGGGCGATCACGACCGCGGTGCGGCCGTGCAACACCGTGTCCATGGCCTGTTGCACGGCGCGCTCGCCGGGGATGTCGAGGGAGCTCGTCGCTTCGTCGAGGATCAGGACCGCTGGGTCCGCGAGCAGGGCGCGGGCGAAGGCGACCAGCTGGCGCTGGCCCGCCGAGATTCGCCCGCCCCTCTTGCGGACATCCGTGTCGTACCCGTCGGGCAGTCCGCTGATGAAGTCGTGCGCGCCGATCGCCTTCGCGGCCCGCTCGATCTCCTCGCGAGAGGCCTCCGGACGGCCGATGGCAATGTTCTCGGCGACCGTCCCCGAGAAGAGAAACGCCTCCTGGGTCACCATCACGACACCGCGCCGCAGTTCGGGCATGGCCAGATCACGCAGATCCGTCCCGTCCAGCAGCACCCGGCCGTCGGTCGGGTCGTAGAACCGGGCCAGCAGCTTGGCGAGCGTCGACTTCCCGGCTCCTGTCGAGCCGACCACGGCCACGGTCTGCCCCGCCGGGATCGTCAGATCGAAGCGGGGCAGCACTTCGCCGCCCGTGCGGTAGGCGAACCTCACCGAGTCGAAGGAGACGTCCCGCCCCGGGTGTTCACCCGTGCGGGCAGGCAGCTCCCGCGGGTTCGTCGCCTCGGGGACGGTGGGCGTCTGGGCCAGCAGTCCCGCGATCTTCTCCAGCGAAGCCGCGGCCGACTGGTAGGAGTTGAGGAACATGCCGAGCCGGTCGATCGGGTCGTACAGCCGTCGCAGGTAGAGCACGGCCGCGGCAAGCACGCCGAGCGCGAGCGTCCCTGAGGCGACTCGGTACGCACCCCACAGCACGATCCCGGCGACCGCCGTGTTGGCGACCAGCCGGGAGCCGACCACGTAGCGCGCCATCTCCAGCAGTGCGTCGCCGTTCGTCCGGCTGTGCCGCTGGTTGAGCCGCTCGAATTCTGTGTCGTTGATGCGCTCGCGACGGAACGCCTGGACGGGACGGATCCCGTTGATCGTCTCCGCGAACTTCACGATGACCGATGCGATCGCTGTCGACCGGGCGGTGTAGATCACCCCGGCGCGCCGCTGGTAGAGCCGCACCAGCAGATACAGCGGTACGAACGAGAGGACGGCGACCGTTCCGAGACCGACGTCCAGCCACAGCAGCAACAGCGAGATGGAGATGAAGGAGAGCACGACGCCGATCAGTTCCTGCAGCCCCTCGCTGAGCAGCTCCCGCAGCGACTCCACATCCGTGGTGGACCGGGAGATCAGCCGACCCGAGGTGTAGCGCTCATGGAAGTCCACGCTCAGTGCTTGCGCGTGACGGAAGATCCGCCCCCGGAGATCGAGCAGCACGTCCTGGTTGATCCGGGCAGAGGCCTGGATGAACGCGTACTGCATGCTCCCCGCGCCGGCCGAACAGAGCGCGTAACCGATCGCCACGGCGATCAGCGGTCCGTAGTCCTTGTCGCGGAGCGCGGGTACGCCGCTGTCGATGGCGTAGGCGACGAGCAGCGGACCCACCTGGACCGCGGCCTGCTGGATCAGCAGGAACAGGGCGGCCACCACCACCCTGCCCCTGAGCGGGCCGAGCAGGGAAAGCAGCAGGGTGCGGGTCGCGCCGCGCGGAGTGGGCAGGTCGTCCTGGTCGAAGGGGTCCTGGGCGCCGGAGGCGGAGCCGGGCCCTGGCGCGGCCTCCGGCGGCTTCCGTGTGGTGTCGTCCGGTCCTGTTGCCGGCCGGTCACGGGTCAGGGTGTCCGTATCCGTACCCCTGGCCGCGTCTGCAGAGCCGGTGGTTGCGCCGGTGCCGCTCAGGTGCTCGTTCTCGTCGCTGCCGCCCGCTCCCGCGGGGCGTCCGGTCGTTGCGTCGGTCATCGGGTGCTGTCCTTCTCGGCAGGGACGACCATGGCAGGCATGCCGTCGGTGGACAGGAATTCGGGTGTGTCCCCGGCGCCGGACATCAGCCAGGCGTACTCGGCGTTGCTGCGCAGCAGTTCCTGGTGGGTGCCCACGGCGCTGATCCGGCCCTCGGACAGCAGCGCCACCCGGTCCGCGAGCATCACGGTGGACGGCCGGTGGGCGACCACGATGGCGGTGGTCGACTCGAGCACGCGCCGCAGGGCGGCCTCCACCAGCGTCTCCGTATGTACGTCCAGGGCGGAGAGCGGGTCGTCGAGCACCAGGAAGCGCGGCTGCCCGACGACGGCGCGAGCCAGTGCGAGGCGCTGCCGCTGGCCTCCGGAGAGACTGAGCCCCTGCTCGCCGACCTGGGTGTGGATGCCTTCCGGCAGGTCGTACACGAAGTCGGCCTGGGCGATCGAGAGCGCCCGCCGCAGCTCGTCCTCGCTGGCGCCGTCGGCGCCCATGAGGACGTTCTCCCCGACGCTCGCCGAGAAGAGTGTCGGCTCCTCGAACGCCACGGACACCAGCTCACGCAGCTGTTCGCGCCGCATGGCGGTGATGTCGGTGCCGTCCAGCGTGATCCGCCCGGCGGTGGCGTCGTGCAGCCTCGGGACGAGGGCGGTGAGCGTCGTCTTCCCCGATCCCGTGGCCCCGACCAGGGCCATCGTCTCGCCGGGGCGGATCCGCAGATCGATCCGGGCCAGCACGGGCGCGGAGCCCGACTCCGCGTCGGGGTAGCGGAACTCGACGCCTTCGAAGACCATTCCGCCGTCCGCGTGCTGCTGCGAGTTCGGCGGGGAGGACTGCGAGGAAGACTCCCCGGCGGTCTCGCGCTCCTCCGCGGTATCCATCACCTCGAAGAACCGCTCGGTCGCCGTCGCCGACTCCTGACTCATCGCCAGAAGGAAACCGATCGACTCGACCGGCCAGCGCAGCGCGAGAGCGGTCGACAGGAACGCCACCAGCGTGCCCGCCGAGAGATCTCCGTCGGCGACCTGGATCGTGCCGAGAACCAGCGCCGCGCCGATCGCCAGCTCCGGGATCGTGGTGATGAAGGCCCAGATGCCGGCCAGCAGCCGGGCCTTGTCGAGTTCGGTGCCGCGCAGTCGCTGCGAGAGGCCGCGGAAGGCCAGGGCCTGGCTCCGGTGCCTCCCGAAGCCCTTGATGATCCGGATGCCGAGGACGCTCTCCTCGACGACCGTCGTCAGATCGCCGACCTGGTCCTGGGCCTTGCGCGCCACCACCGCGAACTTCGTCTCGAAGACGGAGCAGAGAATCACCAGCGGCACGACCGGCACGAGCAGCACCAGGCCCAGCGTCCACTGCTGCACCAGCAAAATGATGAAACCCGCCAGGATGGTGGTGGCGTTGACCAGGAGAAACGTCAGTGGGAATGCCAGGAACATGCGCAGCAGCATCAGGTCCGTGGTTCCGCGCGACAGCAGCTGCCCGGACGGCCAGCGGTCGTGGAAGGCCACCGGCAGCCGTTGCAGATGCCGGTACAGGTCGGCCCGCATCGAAGCCTCGACGCCCGCCAGCGGCCGCGCCACCAGCCATCGCCGCAGCCCGAAGAGCAGTGCCTCGGCGATGCCCAGTACCAACAGGTACAGCGCACCGAGCCAGACTCCGCCCGGATCACGGTGCGCGACCGGGCCGTCCACGATCCACTTCAGTACGAGGGGTATCACCAGGCCGAGGCAGGAGGCGACGATCGCCACGGCTGCCGCTCCGAACAGGCGGATACGTACAGGCTTCACGTAAGGCCACAACCGCAGCAGGGAGCGCGCGGCGGACCGGTCCTTGGGCTCTACATGTGTTTCGGGCATCAGGGGCGAGCCTACGGTTCACCTCTGACATCGCTCATCTGGTTTTCGTCGCTCTGTCGACATCTCGCCCCCAATGGCCCGAGACTGCCCGGTCGTACCCCGGAGTCAACCGATCGGCGGATGTCTATCCGAGCGTGATGGCCGATGCCGCGCGGGGCCGCCCGACGGGACCCTCGTACCCATGGCAATCATCGAAGTGAACGCGGTGCACAAGGCCTACGCCGGGCGCACCGTGGTGGACGGTGTGACGTTCGCCGTCGACGAGGGGGAGATCTTCGGGATTCTCGGCCCCAACGGCGCGGGCAAGACCACGACTGTCGAATGCGTCGAAGGTCTGCGGATCCCGGACGCCGGTACGGTCCGGGTCGCCGGACTCGACCCCGTCGCCGACCACGACCGGGTGACGCGCCTGCTCGGCGCCCAGCTCCAGGAAAGCGAACTGCAGGCCAAGCTCACGGTCCGCGAGGCACTGGAGCTGTACAGCGCCTTCCATCCGGACCCCGCCGACTGGCGGTCCCTGGCCGAACGCCTCGGTCTGCACACCAGGCTCACCACCCGGTTCGCCAAGCTGTCGGGCGGTCAGAAGCAGCGGCTGTCCATTGCCCTCGCGCTGATCGGCAACCCGCGGGCCGTGGTGCTCGACGAGCTGACCACCGGACTCGATCCGCGGGCCCGCCGTGACACCTGGCAACTGATCGAAGAGGTGCGCGACAGCGGCGTGACCGTTCTCCTCGTCACCCACTTCATGGAGGAGGCCCAGCGGCTCTGCGACCGGATCGCCGTGATCGACAAGGGGCGGGTCGTCGCCCTCGACACCCCGTCCGGCCTGATCCGCAAGACCGGCAGTTCCACCGTCATCTCCTTCACTCCCTCGCAACCGCTCGCCCCCGACGATCTGGCGGCGCTCCCCGCAGCGGCATCGATCGAGCAGAAGGGCGGCCGGATCGTCATCGACGGCACCGACGAGACCGTCAACGCGGTGATCTCGCTGCTGGCCCGGCACCGCATCACCGCACATCAACTGCGCGTCTCCGAAGCGACCTTGGACGACGCCTTCCTCGACCTCACCGAGACACGGACTGAGGCAGCAGACACGGAACAGGCGGCCTGAGATGACCACACCTCTCGCATCGAACCCTCCGGCCCCCACCGCCCCCACTTCTGCTTCGACCCCCTCCCTCGCCGTCCTCACCTGCGAGGCCCGGCTCTTCCTCCGCGAGCCCGGCAGCCTCTTCTGGATCCTCGTCTTCCCGACCGTCCTGCTGACGATCCTCGGTCTGGTCCCGTCCTACCGGGAAGCCGACGACGGCCTCGGCGGCCGCCGCGTCATCGACCTGTATGTGCCGGTGGCCGTACTGCTCGCCATGATCATGTCCGGGCTCCAGGCCATGCCGCCCGTCCTTGCCGGCTATCGCGAGCGGGGCATCCTGCGCCGTATGTCGACCACTCCGGTACGTCCGTCCGCCCTGCTCACCGCGCAGATCGCCTTGCACGGCGCCGCCGCCCTGGGCTCGGCCGTGCTGGCTCTGACCGTCGGCCGGATCGCCTTCGACGTGCGGCTGCCCGGTCAGCCCGCCGGCTACCTGCTCGCCCTGCTTCTGGCGACCGCGAGCGTCCTCGCCCTCGGCGCCATGGTCAGCGCGCTCTCCCGGACCACCAAGGTCTCCGCCGCCGTCGGCTCGGTCGTCTACCTCGTGATGATGTTCACCGCGGGGGTCTGGCTACCGGTCCAGGCGATGCCCGATGTCCTCCGCCGGATTGTCGAGTGCACTCCCTTCGGTGCGGCCTCCCAGGCGCTGGACCGGGCGGCCTCCGGCGGCTGGCCGGGCTGGACGCATCTGGGGGTGATGGCCCTGTGGACGGTCCTGCCGGCTGCCGCGGCCGGCCGCTGGTTCAAGTGGGAGTGACGCTTCCGGCCGGTCCGGGGCAGACTGCGCCCATGGGAACGGGGCGCACCGGCGGGAATGCCGCAGCGGTCACCACGGCCGAGCAGTGGTGGGAACAGTTCTTCCGGTACGGGCCGTACGGTCTGCTCGGGCTGGCCACCGTCGTCTCGGCGATGTCCGCCGACCTGATCATGAGCCGCACCGGGATGTATGTGGCCGGGGTGCTGGTCCCGGTGGCGCTGGCGCTCCAGCTCGGGTGGAGCTGGAGCCGGAGCCGGCACCGGCCTGGCGGGCGGTCGCGGGCCGCGCAGCTCTACTTCACCGTACGCACGGTCGTCGCCTTCGTACTGACCTGGTGCAACCCGTTCTTCTCCATGTTCGCGCTCCTCGGCTACTTCGACGCGGCGCGCCTCCTCCCCAAGCGGGCCGCACGCGTCGGGATGCTGGCCACCGCCGTCACCATGGCGGGCTCCCAGTGCGGCAGCGGTTTCCCGCCGGACACGCTGACGAACTGGACGGCCTTCGGCATCCTCCTCGCCCTGCACAGCACCCTCGTCCTCGTCTTCGCACAGCTCGACACCCGGCAGGCCGAGCACGCCCGCACCCAGATCGACACCATCGCCGAACTGGAGTCCGCCAACGCCCGTCTCGAACAGGCCCTGGCGGAGAACGCGGGCCTGCACGCCCAACTCCTCGTCCAGGCCCGCGAGGCGGGCGTCGCCGACGAGCGGAGCCGGCTGGCCGCGGAGATCCACGACACCATCGCCCAGGGGCTGACCGGCATCATCGCCCAGCTCCAGGCGGTCACCTCCACCGCCGATTCCGACCCGGCGCTGGCCCGTGAGCACCTCGACCGCGCTGCCGCGCTCGCCCGCCACAGCCTCGGCGAGGCACGCCGGTCCGTGCGCAATCTGGTCCCCGCCGCACTGGCCCACGACGACCTGCCCGAAGCTCTCGAGAAGACGGTCGCGAGCTGGGCGGAACGGGTCGGCGTACGAGCGGAGTTCACGGTGACCGGCACCGCCGAACCGCTGCACGACGAGGTCGGGGCCACGCTGCTGCGGATCGCGGAGGAGGCCCTCGCCAACGCGGGACGCCACTCCGGGGCCTCCCGGGTCGGCGTCACGCTCTCCTTCATGGGCGACGAAGTCACCCTGGACGTACGGGACGACGGATGCGGCTTCGATCCGGTGGCCCTGCCGCCGTACCGGGGAACGGACGGTTTCGGTCTCAGCGGCATGCGCGCCCGCGCCGAACGGATCGCGGGCGCCGTCGTGGTGGAGTCGGAACCGGGCAACGGAGCAGCCGTCTCCGCCCGCGTCCCCCTCGTGCCTCATCAATGACCAGGGCGTACGGTGGGACCGCCATGGCTGACGAGACCGCACGCACCATCACCCTCATCGTCGTCGACGACCACCCCGTCGTACGGGACGGTCTGCGCGGCATGTTCGAATCGGCTCCCGGCTTCGAGGTGCTCGGCGAGGCGGCCGATGGCGTCGCGGGAGTCGATCTGGCCACCCGGCTCGACCCCGACGTCGTCCTGATGGACCTGCGGATGCCCGGCGGCGGCGGGGTCGCCGCGATCGCCGAACTCACCCGGCGCGGCGCACGTTCCAAGGTGCTTGTTCTCACCACGTTCGACACCGACTCCGACACCCTGCCCGCGATCGAGGCGGGCGCGACCGGCTATCTGCTCAAGGACGCGCCCCGCGAAGAGCTGTTCACCGCCGTGCGCGCCGCCGCCGATGGACGCACCGTGCTGTCGCCCGCGGTCGCCTCCCGGCTCCTCGCGCGGGTACGCAGCCCCGGCGCCGCGGGCCACGAGGCGCTGTCCGCCCGGGAGCGCGAGGTGCTCGAACTGGTCGCCAAGGGAACCTCGAACCGGGAGATCGCCGCCGAACTGTTCATCAGCGAGGCAACGGTGAAGAGCCATCTCACACACATCTTCGCGAAACTGGGCGCCAAGGACCGCGCCGCGGCCGTCGCGACCGCCTACGAGCGCGGCATCCTCGGCTGAGCCGGCCGTCCGCCCTGTTCCGCATCACTCCCTGACGCGCAGCAGCACCACAGACCTCGCCGGCACCGTCAGCATCTCGGAGCCGCGGTGCACGGTCCCCGGAGCGGTGGACTGGTCCTCCCGCGAGGTGTCCAGCACCAGTTCGTAGGCCTGCGCCCACGGCGGACCGGGAAGCCGGAAGCTGCTCGGGCGGTCGGCGGCGTGCAGGATTGCCAGGAAGCTGTCGTCCGTGACCTGTTCGCCGCGCGCGTCCCGGCCCGGGATGTCACGCCCGGAGAGATAGAGCCCGACGGTCGCGGCGGGTGCGTACCAGTCCTCCTCCGTCATCTCCGTCCCCTGCCGGGTGAACCACGCGAGGTCCCGCAGCCCGTCCGCGGCCTGCGGCCGGCCGGAGAAGAAGGCGCGGCGGCGCAGGACCGGATGGGTGTGGCGCAGCGCGAGCAGCCGCGCCGTCAGCTCGGTCAGTTCCCGCCACTGCGGCTGGTCGAGCAGCGACCAGTCCAGCCAGCCGATCTCGTTGTCCTGGCAGTAGGCGTTGTTGTTGCCGCCCTGCGTCCGGCCCATCTCGTCGCCCGCGACCAGCATCGGCACCCCGGTCGACAGCAGCAGGGTGGTGAGCAGATTGCGCAGCTGGCGGCGGCGCAGCGCGTTGATCCCGGGGTCGTCGGTCTCGCCCTCGGTGCCGCAGTTCCAGGCCCGGTTGTCCGACGTGCCGTCCCGGTTGCCCTCGCCGTTGGCCTCGTTGTGCTTCTGCTCGTAGCTGACCAGATCGCGCAGCGTGAAGCCGTCGTGCGCGGTGATGAAGTTGACCGATGCGTACGGGCGGCGGCCGCCCCACGCGTACAGATCGCTGGAACCGGTCAGCCGGTAGCCGAGGTCCCGTACGTCGGGCAGGGCGCCGCGCCAGAAGTCCCGTACGGCATCCCGGTAGCGGTCGTTCCACTCCGTCCACAGCGGAGGAAAGGCGCCGACCTGGTAGCCGCCGTTGCCGACGTCCCATGGCTCCGCGATGAGCTTCACCCGGCGCAGCACCGGGTCCTGGGCGATCACCGCGAGGAACGGGGACAGCATGTCGACGTCGTGCATCGAGCGGGCCAGCGCCGCCGCCAGATCGAAGCGGAAGCCGTCGACGCCCATCTCGGTGACCCAGTACCGCAGCGAGTCCGTGATCAGTCGCAGCACATGCGGCTGCACCACATGCAGGGTGTTTCCGCAGCCGGTGTAGTCGGTGTACCTCCGGGCGTCGGACTGGAGCCGGTAGTAGCCGCGGTTGTCGATGCCGCGCAGTGACAGCATCGGACCCAGCTCACTCGCTTCCGCCGTGTGGTTGTAGACCACGTCGAGGATGACCTCGATCCCGGCGTCGTGCAGCGCCCGCACCATCCGCTTGAACTCGCCGACCTGCTGGCCTCCCGTACCGCTCGCCGAGTAGTCCGCGTGCGGAGCGAAGTAGCCGATGGAGTTGTATCCCCAGTAGTTGTGGAGTCCGCGCCGCAGCAGGTGGTCCTCGTGGGCGAACTGATGCACCGGCAGCAGCTCCACCGCAGTCACGCCGAGCCGCGTCAGATGGCCGATGGCCGCCGGGTGGGCGAGCCCGGCGTATGTGCCCCGGAGTTCCTCCGGGATCTCCGGGTGCCGCTTGGTGAAGCCACGCACATGCAGTTCGTAGATGACGGAGTCGGCCCACGGGGTCTTGGGGCGCCGGTCCTCCGCCCAGTCGTCGTCATCGTGGACGACGACACCCTTCGGTACGTACGGAGCGGAGTCCCGTTCGTCCCGGACGGTGTCGGCGACCTGTTGCTGCGGCCAGTCCCGCACATGGCCGTAGACCTCGGCCGGGAGGGTGAACGAGCCGTCCACCGCACGTGCGTACGGATCGAGCAGCAGTTTCGCCGGGTTCCAGCGGGCACCCGTCCAAGGGTCCCAGCGGCCGTGCACCCGGTAGCCGTACCGCTGACCCGGCTGTACATCCGGCACGAAACCGTGCCAGATCTCATGGGTCAGCTCGGTCAGCGGGAGGCGTGTCTCGCCCCCCTCCTCGTCGAAGAGACAGAGCTCGACCGCCTCGGCCCCGCCCGCCCAGAGCGCGAAGTTGGTGCCCGCCACCCCGTCCGGGCCCACCCGGAAACGGGCTCCGAGCGGCATCGGCGCACCGGGCCACACGGCCGGAGGCCGCTGCCCGCCGTCGAGAACCCGCTTTTCCAGCGGGCCGGTCCCCGCCTCGGCCCCCGCCTCCTTCGACGTCCGCTCCAGAACCTTCCTGACCGACTCCCGCACTGCCTCCTGCTCGGCTGCGCTCGACACCTCTCAGCCTCCCGCGGCTCATCGGACCCGGCGCCGAAGAGGAGCACACGGCGTCCCGGCCGCGGCTCCCCGAATGTGGTCCTCCCCTCTGTTCTGCCCACAGCGGGGCCCGCACTCACGTTTCCCCCGCCGGCCCTGGTCGTTGCGGGGGCGTGAACCACAGCGCGAGGAAGGCAGGGGCGAGCACGGTCACCGCGCTGACATGGGCAGGACCGCTCGCCGTACTGGCCGCGCTGTTCGTGCCGACCGGCCGAACCTGACAACAGGTCGACCGTCGGCACCGGCATGACCGTGACCCTTCGGCCGGACGCTCATCGGGGGCGTCGTCGAGGTCGTCGACTCCAAGGACAGCCACGTCGCGCCGGACGACGGGCTCGACGGACGGAACCTGAACCGGACCCGGTGGAAGGCGGGCTCCGCGCTCCGTTGACGCGCGTCCGCGCCGAAGCTCCCTGGGGCCACCCGACGGTGTTCCGAAACGGAACGGACCGGCGGGCGCCGTCGCGTCCCGACCAGGCGTCACCTGGTGGAGTCTTGGGACAACTTGGGACTGAACGGTGACATCCTTGGGGGGATCTCTCAAAGGTCCGTGTGATTTCCTTTCGCTAGCGCGCATGTGCAGCGCGCGGGGGTAGGAGCCTGCAGGCTCCCGGGGCCATGGCGGGGCCAGGCCGTGTGAGGGGAGACGACCACATTGAACGGGCAGCCGATATCGGGGACATCGGTCGGGGCGGACAGCGGACGGCGTGGTCGGGGGACCACCGGACTGCTGGCTCTGGTACTGGGTGCGCTGCTGTTGCTGGTGACGGCGTGCGGCGGGGGAGACACCGACGCCGGGGACAAGGGCGGGAAGAGCGGCGGCAGCAGGAGCGCGGACACGACCGCCTCGCAGGCGGTGGTGACCGTCGCGCCCAAGGACGGTGCCGACTCGGTCGCCACGAGCGGGGCGCTGAAGATCTCGGCCGAGCAGGGCAAGCTGACCACGGTCGAGGTCGCGGACCCCAAGGGAGTCGAGGTCGAGGGCAAGATCGCGGCGGACGGCGCGAGCTGGGAGCCCGAGCAGCACCTGGCCGCGGCGACGAAGTACACGGTCCACGCGATCGCCAAGGACGCCAAGGGCCGTGAGTCGGCCAAGGACACCACGTTCACCACGCTGGTCCCGAAGAACACCTTCATCGGGCAGTACACGCCGGAGGACGGTTCCACGGTCGGCGTCGGCATGCCGGTCTCGATCCACTTCACCCGCGGTATCACCGACCCCGAAGCGGTCGAGAAGGCCATCGAGGTGACGGCGGAGCCGGCGGTACAGGTCGAGGGTCACTGGTTCGGCAACGACCGCCTGGACTTCCGCCCGGAGAAGTACTGGGCCGCGGGCACCAAGGTGACCGTGAAGCTCAACCTCGACGGCGTCGAGGGACGCCCGGGGGTTTACGGCAAGCAGGCCAAGACGGTCTCGTTCACCATCGGCCGCAGCCAGGTCAGCCATGTCGACGCGAGCACGCACCGGATGAAGGTCGTCCGTGACGGCAAGCAGATCAAGAACATCCCGATCTCCGCGGGCGCCCCTGCGACCACCACGTACAACGGTCAGATGGTCATCAGCGAGAAGCTCAAGGTGACCCGGATGAACGGTGACACCGTCGGCTTCGGAGGCGAGTACGACATCAAGGACGTGCCGCACGCGATGCGTCTGTCCACGTCGGGCACTTTCATCCACGGGAACTACTGGGGCGCGCCCTATGTCTTCGGTTCGACCAACACCAGCCACGGCTGCGTCGGTCTGCAGGACGTGCGCGGCGCGTGGAGCAAGAAGACCCCGGCCGCCTGGTTCTTCGACAACTCGCTCATCGGCGACGTCGTGATCGTGAAGAACTCCCACGACAAGACCATCCAGCCGGACAACGGCCTCAACGGCTGGAACATGACCTGGGCGGAGTGGACCAAGTAGTCCGCGAAGCACGACATGTCGGCGGGCCCGGTGCTGTGACCAACAGCACCGGGCCCGCCGACGTTAGCGGCGGTTAACCTGCCTCTCATGACCGTAACCCTCGAAGCAAGCGACGGCGTCGGCACGATCCGGCTGGACCGTCCGCCCATGAACGCCCTGGACGTCGCCACCCAGGACCGGCTGCGTGAACTCGCCGAGGAGGCGACGCGGCGCGACGATGTGCGCGCCGTCGTCCTCTACGGCGGTGAGAAGGTGTTCGCGGCCGGCGCGGACATCAAGGAGATGCAGGCGATGGACCACACGGCGATGGTCGTGCGGTCCAAGGCGTTGCAGGACTCCTTCACCGCGGTGGCCCGCATCCCCAAGCCTGTCGTCGCCGCCGTCACCGGTTACGCGCTCGGTGGCGGCTGCGAGCTGGCGCTCTGTGCCGACTTCCGGATCGCCGCCGACAACGCCAAGCTGGGCCAGCCCGAGATCCTGCTCGGCCTGATTCCCGGCGCGGGCGGCACCCAGCGACTGGCCCGGCTCGTCGGCCCGTCCAAGGCCAAGGACCTGATCTTCACCGGCCGTCACGTGAAGGCCGAAGAGGCGCTGGCGATCGGCCTGGTGGACCGGGTGGTGCCCGCGGCCGAGGTGTACGAGCAGGCGCACGCCTGGGCAGCCCGGCTGGCCAAGGGGCCGGCTCTCGCGCTGCGCGCGGCAAAGGAGTCGGTCGACGCGGGGCTGGAGACGGACATCGATACCGGTCTCACGATCGAGCGCAATTGGTTCGCCGGTCTGTTCGCCACCGAGGACCGTGAGCGCGGTATGCGCAGTTTTGTCGAAGAGGGACCGGGCAAAGCCAAGTTCCTCTGACCGAACGCAAGTTGGGCACAGGCTGCCGCGGATTCATCCGTGCGAGCGGATTGGCTGAGCCTTAAGGGAACCTTAAGGCTCAGTGCTCGGATGACCCCGGCAACCCCGCGCGGGCGGGGCATACGCGCAGGCCAGCGGCAGTATCGAGCGTCGCATTCTGCCACTGGCATATGCCTGACGACCACCCCGGAATGCCCCATTCCGGGGTAGGGATTCCCTCGGAACGGCCCCGGAGTGCCCGCTGTGCGGCCATGATGGTGGACATGGCGGGCCTGGAGGGTGTGGAACAGCCGCGGCAACGCAGCGGCGCGACTGCGGCACGCTGGATGTCGGCCGTCGAGGACGAACAGGCGTTCAAGGCACTGGAGTTGTTCGGAAATCCGGCGGAGGACGAAGTCCGGCTGCCCTCCCGTCCGGAGTCCGCGGCCACCGCCCGGCGGCTCACCTCCTGCGTGGTGCTGCGCCAGTGGGCGCTTTCCCCGCAGACCGCCGAGAATGCCGTTCTGCTCGTGTCGGAACTCGTCGGCAATGCGGTACGGCACACGGGTGCGCGCATTTTCGGGCTGCGGATGCTGCGCCGTCGCGGCTGGATCCGGATCGAGGTGTGCGATCCCTCGCGCGGGCTGCCGTGCCTCATGCCGGTCCAGGAGATGGACATCAGCGGTCGTGGGCTCTTTCTCGTCGACAAGCTCTCCGACCGCTGGGGGGTGGATCTGCTGCCGCGCGGCAAGACCACCTGGTTCGAGATGCGGATCTCCGACCGCTGAGCCGATCCGGCCCCCGCCCCCGTGCCCTCTGTGACGACACCCGGCACGACGCACAGAAGCCCCCGGTCGGCCGTGGTGCGGCGCTGCGGGGGCTTCTGTGTGGGGGCCGTGAAATGGGGGGTGTGTTCACGGCCGCTCTGGACGACCTGGCCCGGGTCAATGGGGGTCGTGGAACCGACTATGGCAGATGGGCGACCCGGGGTCCAAAAGCACTAATCGGATAAATCTGGTCACATCATGACTCTTTGCTAGTGAATCGTAGGTGTGATGAGTCACTGGCCTGGCAATGCATGAATGAATATGTGATTCGGCGGGTGAATCATCGAGTAATCGAGCCATCGGCGGCACTTCCTTGGCGACCCGGGAAGGAGTGTGAATGTGGGTGATTGTTATTTTTCTGACATTTCGCACCTACTGTTCTGCTCATGAAGGCCTCCGAGACGCCGGTCCACCGCCGCAGCACACTGCGCGCGGGTGCGGGGGCAGCCCTGGCCGGCGTCCTTGCGGCGGGATGTACGGACGAAGGCGGCGCCGTCAACACCTCGGCGAAGACCCCGGCCACCACCCCCGCGACGACCCCCGGGGGTGCGAAGCCCCCGGCCCCGCACCCCGCACCCGCCCCGCACCGCTTCCCCGGGCAGCCGGTCCAGATCGACCACGGTCCCCGTCACCGCGCCCGCGTCGCCCTCACCTTCCACGGCCAGGGCGATCCGGCCATCGCGCGGACCGTGCTCGCCGAGGCGGAACGGGCCCACGCCCGGATCACCGTCCTCGCCGTCGGCAGCTGGCTCGACGAGCACCCCGACATGGCCCGCCGGATCCTCGACGGCGGCCATGACCTCGGCAATCACACCCAGCACCACGCCGACATCTCGGCGATGGGCGAGTCCGAGGCATACGCGGAGATCACCGGCTGCGCCCAACGGCTGCGCCGGCTCACCGGCTCCATCGGCACCTGGTTCCGGCCCTCGCGCACCCGGTACGCCACCCCGCTCGTCCAGCGCCTCGCCCACCGGGCGGGCTACCCGCACGTCCTCTCGTACGACGTGGACTCCCTCGACTTCACCTCTCCCGGCGCCGCGGCCGTCACCCGCAAGGTCGCCGGGGAGATCCGCAACGGATCGGTGGTGAGCCTGCATTTCGGCTACGCGGACACGGTCGCCGCACTGCCGGTCCTCCTCAGCGAAATCGACCGCCGCGGCCTGCGCGCGGTGACGACCACGGAGCTGCTGACCTGATGCTCACCACCACGCGCACCGCGGCCCTGCTCGGTGGCATCCTCATCGCCGTTCTCACGGGCTGTGGCAGCCCGGCCGAGAAGGGGACGCCCGAGGCCGTCGGCACCGAGGCCGCCGCACCCCGCCCCGTCCCGGGGAATGCCACACCGGAGCAGGCCGTTCCCGGACGCGTCACGTCGCCCGGGCTCGCCGGGATGCCGCCGGTGCTCGATCCCAAGGACGTGTACGCGGCCGACCGGCCGGGCAATATGTCGCCGGCCGTCAAGGGCTTCCCGGCACGGATCTACGTACCCAACACCAACTCCAACACGGTGTCGGTGATCGACCCGAAGACGTACAAGGTCATCAAGACCATCCCGGTCGGACACCAGCCGCAGCACGTCGTCCCGTCCTGGGACCTGAAGACGCTCTGGGTGAACAACGACCTCGGCGACAGTCTGACGCCCATCGACCCCGCTACTGGGAAGCCCGGAAAGGCGGTCCCCGTCTCCGACCCGTACAACCTGTACTTCACGCCGGACGGCAAGTACGCCGTCGTGATGGCCTCGATGGACCGTGAGCTGGTCTTCCGCGATGCCCACACCATGAAGACGGCCAAGACCGTTCCGGTCGACTGCTCGGGCGTCAACCACGCCGACTTCTCCATGGACGGCCGGTACTTCATCGTCTCCTGCGAGTTCTCCGGCGAACTCCTCAAGGTCGACACGGCGAAGATGAAGATCGTCGGCAAGCAGAAGCTGCCGTTCAAGGGCGCCATGCCCCAGGACGTGAAGCTGTCGCCGGACGGCAGTACGTTCTACATCGCGGACATGATCGCGAACGGCATGTGGGTGCTGGACGGGAAGAAGTTCACCACCCCGAAGCTGCTGCCCACCGGCAAGGGGGCCCACGGGCTGTACGTCAGCCGGGACTCCAAGGTGATGTACATCTCCAACCGCGGCGAAGGGACCATCTCCGTCTTCGACTTCGCACGGAACAAGCTGACGAAGAAGTGGCGCCTGCCGAACGGTGGCAGCCCGGACATGGGTGGAGTCTCACCGGACGGCAAGGTCCTCTGGCTGTCGGGGCGTTACAACGCCGAGGTGTACGCGATCGACACGGCCACCGGAAAGCAGCTCGCCCGGATCCCGGTGGGCAGCGGACCGCACGGACTCGCCGTCTACCCGCAGCCGGGCCGCTACTCGCTCGGCCACACCGGCGTCTTCCGCTGACCACCGCAGAGTCCGTGACTCAGCCCGCGACCAGCAGCGCCTCCGAGCCCACCGGACGGTAGCCCGCCGCCTGGAACGTCCGCACACTGCGGGCGTTCCCCGGCGACTGCTGCGCCCACACCACTTCGTTGGGCACCAGGTGCCGGGCCGCCCGCGCCAGGTGCTCCCCGAGGCGGCGGCCGCGCGCCTCCTCCGCCACCTCGATCGCCGTCTCCCAGCGACCGGCGACCCCACGGCCGAGGATCAGCACCCCGCCGTCGGCCGCCCAGACCCGGACCTCGTCGCGGAACTTCATCGCCCGTGCCACCCGCGGGTGTTCCGGGTCCTCGATCTCCCGGAGCCCGATCTCCGGCTCGCCCGGCAGCGCTCCCGCGACGGTCAGCAGATCGATGGTGTTCATGTGCCGTCCGGTACGGGCCAGCAACGCGCCCAGGAAGTGCGGATTCATCGTCGCGGCGAGCGCGTCGCCCGGGGTGCCGGCCAGCGTGGCCCGTACCCAGTCCGGATCCTCGTCGGTGAACACCACCGAGTGCGCGGTGAAGGCCACCACCCCGGCGTCCCGTGCGTTCGGCTGTGCCACCACGGTCGTGGAGCCGTCCGGCGGCGGGAACCGCCCGTGTGCGGCAGCCGTCAGGATCTGGGCCAGTGCGTCGGTCATGAAGTGTTCCCCTCCCGGGTTCCCGGTCCTGTCCGCCGTCCGCGGACACCCACCCATGATCGACGACCGGCCGCCGCCATCGGTCCCCCTCGCGCCCGTTAATCTGACCTCCGTCAGTTAGGCATTACGAAGGGGCGGAACAGTGGCGGACATCGAGTCGGCGCGCAAGGCGTTCGAGCGGTACGACCTGAACGGCGACGGTCTGATTTCGGCCGCCGAGTACAAGAGCGTGATGGCTCAGCTGGGTGACCCCTACGTCACCGAGCCGGTGGCCCAGGCCGTCATCAACTCCCACGACACGAACGGTGACGGTCTCCTCACCTTCGACGAGTTCTGGGCTGCCCAGAACAAGGGCTGATCGCCGGAAGGACCCCCGGCCCTGCCCGGCCGGGGTCCGCCGGACCACCGGCCGCTCAACCCTCCGGGCGGACGGCTCGCGCCGGAGCGGCGACGGAGCGGAACCGGTCACGCACCTGCCCGGCCCGCGGTAGCCGCAGCACTCTCGGGCAGCCGCGGATCAGCCGGGTCCGCCCCGTGCGCACGCCGCCGGGCCCGTGGGGACCCTACGGCCTCTCTTCCCGGTACGGTGCCCAGCCGCGCAGTTCGTCGTTGCGCGGGGCGTGCACCACCGCGGGCGCACCGGGGCCGAAGACCATCACCGGGCGGGACGCGTCCCAGGACGGCCAGCCGGGGCCACCGGTCGCGGCGAACCGCACCCAGGCCGCATGCATCGCGTCGGCCAGCTCCTGCGGGGCGTTCTCGCCGGTCAGGGCCATGGTGTCGGGCCGGTCCAGGGTGTCGAAGACGAAGCCGATCTCCAGTGCGTGACAGGCGCCGAGCTGTCGTACCGGCGTCCGCCAGCCGAACTCGTACAGGAAGGTACGGCCGGGACTGCCGCTGCGGGCGTCGGCCAGCCGGTTCAGCGGGACGCGCAGCAGAAGATCGGTGGCGAGCGCACCGAGCAGTTCACCCGGAGTGGCTCCGGGGCGGTTCGCACGGTACGTACGCGCCGTGGCGCCCGGCACCTTGAACTTCAGCAGCGCCAGACGGAGTGTGAAGCGGCTCAACCGTTCGGTCAGCCCGCTGGGGACGAACCAGAGCCGGTACTCCTCGGTGTTCGTCCCCATCAGCAGATCGATCCCGGCGGCAGCACCCTCGCGCAGGGCCTCGGCAGGGTCGTGGGGCAGCAGATCGCCGTCCACCACGATCTGGAAGGAGTTCCCACCGGTCAGCGGGGTGCCGCCGCCCGTCACCTCGGTCTGCGCAGCCAGCAGTGCGGCCGGGGCGACCGCGGCCAGAGCCTCGGCCGTCGCCGCGACGCCCAGCCGCTTCGCGATCAGCTCCGTGGTACCCCGGCCGGCCTCCGGGGAGAGCGCGGTCGGCGCACCGCTCTGCAGCACCGCCCGCCGGAACAGTCCCTGTGAGCGCGGTGCGGCGAGCAGCGCCGCGATGGAGATCGCGCCTGCCGACTCGCCGCACACCGTGACCTGCCGCGGATCGCCGCCGAACGCCGCGATGTTCTGCCGCACCCACTCCAGGGCCGCCAGCTGGTCGAGCAGACCGCGATTGGCGGGGGCGTCGGGGAAGACGCCGAACCCTTCGATACCGAGACGGTAGTTGACCGACACGAGCACCACGCCGTCACGGGCGAACGCCGCCCCGTCGTACAGCTCCACGGCCGACGAACCGTGCAGCAGCGAACCGCCGTGGATCCAGACGAGCACGGGCAGCCCGGCCCGGGCGGGGGACGGCGTCCACACATTGAGGTTGAGGCAGTCGTCGCCCGGCACTTCGGGGTCGGGCAGCAGCTCGTCCAGCGGAGGGGAGTAGGGCCGCTTGGGGGCGGTGGGCCCGAACGTCACCGCCTCCCGCACGCCGTCCCAGCGCTCCGGCGGCTCCGGCGCCCGGAAGCGGCGGGGGCCGACCGGCGCGGCCGCGTACGGGATGCCGCGGAAGACGGCGACGCCCTGTTCGAGCGCACCGCGCACCACGCCGTGGACCGTACTGACCAGCGGAGATGTCCCGGCTATCGGGGGAGGTGCGGCAGTCATGAGGTGGCTTCAGCCCTTCTGCGGCGCGGCGGTGGCGGTTTCGACGGTGGGGTGGTGGTCGGGACTGCGGGGAGGGACAGGGCGACGGTCGACGCTCCGGCCGGATGACGGGTGACGGACCCGTCGGGGTGCAGCACGTCCACCTCGACCGGTGAGTCGATACGTACCCGCTCCGGTGCCGCATCCACCCGGATTTGGCCGTACGGGGTCGGTACCGCGCCCCGCCCCCCGGAGAGTCCACCGGGCCGTGGGGCGAAGAGGCTCAACTTCTCGGTGACGGGGAGGTGTTCACCGGGTCCGGTGCGGGCTGCGGGTGCGGTCCCGGGGCGTGCGGGGGCGGTCATGGCAGATTCTGCCTCCGGGCGGGCGGGACGCGATCAGGTCGAGGCGGTCAGGGCCCGCTTGAGGACCTTGCCGGTGGGGCCGAGCGGCAGTGCCTCGGTGAACCGGACGATCCGCGGGTACTTGTGACGGCCGAGCCGCTCCCGGGACCAGGCGATGAGTTCGTCCGCCGTCACCGGGCCGGCGTCCGTGCGCACCACGACGACCGCGCAGATCTCCTCGCCGCGCTTCTCGTCCGGTACTCCGATCACCGCCACCTCGGAGACCGCCGGATGCCGGACGAGCACCTCTTCGACCTCGCGCGGATAGATGTTGAACCCGCCCCGGATGACCAGTTCCTTCTTCCGGTCGACGATCGACAGGAAGCCGTCCGCGTCCCGCACTCCGAGATCCCCGGTGCGGAACCAGCCGTCCACCATCGCCGCCGCCGTCGCCTCGGGGTCGTCGAGATAGCCCGCGAACACATTGTGTCCGCGCACCACGATCTCGCCGGTCTCGCCGTCCGGCAGCAGTCGCACCCTGTCGTCGACCGCCGCGTCCGCGACACCGACCTCCACACCCCACACGGGGTGCCCGACCGTGCCGGGCCGGCGGCCGGTCTGCGGCTGGTTGAACGTGGCGGCGGGGGACGTCTCGGTCAGCCCGTAGCCCTCCAGGACCTGGGTCGAGAACGTCTCCTCGAAGCGTTCCAGCAAGGCTACGGGGAGTGCGGCGCCGCCCGAAACCGCGGCCCGCAGGGCGATGTTCGGCCCGGTCCCGTGCTGCGCCGCGGCCTCGACGAGCGCGTGGTACATCGTGGGTACCCCCATGAAGACGCTGACATTTTCGGCGGCCAGAAGTTCCAGCGCGCCCGCACCGCTGAACCGCCGCATCAGGACGAGCGTCGCCCCGGCCCGCAGTGTCGCGTTCATCGCGCAGGTCTGCCCGTAGCTGTGGAAGAGGGGCAGACAGCCCAGGATCACGTCGTCCACGCCCGTGCCCAGCAGGTCGGTGGCGATCACGGACGCGTTCATGACGATGTTGAGGTGCGTCAGCATGGCCCCCTTGGGCCGGCCGGTCGTTCCGCTGGTGTAGAGGATCACCGCGGTGTCGTCCGGCGCGGCGGGCTCCGGCGCGGGCAGCGGTGCGCCACCCGTCGGTACACCGCGCACCGCCCGTACGCCCGCGGCGCGCGCCCCCTCCTCGGCCACCGGCCACAGCGGACCGTCGCTGATCAGGGCCACGGAACCGCTGTGCCGCAGCACGTACGCCACCTCGTCGGCGACCAGCAGCGCATGCACGGGCACGACCGTCGCACCGGCGGCGAGCGCCCCGTAGTACGCGTACAGGAACTCCACCGCATTGGGCAGCAGCACCGCCACCCGGTCGCCCGGCCGTACCCCGGACTCGCGCAGCGCCCCCGCGCAGCCCAGTGCCTGTGCCCACAG
Organism: Streptomyces sp. NPDC057565; assembly: GCF_042801455.1. Taxonomy (NCBI): domain Bacteria; kingdom Bacillati; phylum Actinomycetota; class Actinomycetes; order Kitasatosporales; family Streptomycetaceae; genus Streptomyces; species Streptomyces sp. NPDC057565. Next base: position 76,243 of record NZ_JBHVFU010000011.1, read on the forward strand.
GTCCCGGTAGGTGATCCGCGCACCCGAGTCGACCACCGCGACGCGCTCGGGGTACCTGCGGGCTGACTCACCCAGGACAGTGGCAACGCTGAGAAACATGACACGCTCCAGGAAACATGGCGTCGACGCGGCGGCTCTTGCTGCTCAGAATCGGCCGTGCGCGTATCTGGGCACAATGTGCAGATGCCCACCATGTGCCGTACCTATCTGGGCAGCAGCCCCTCGAAGACGCACAGTGCGGGGCATCCGCCTAAACGGTGCGCGGCGCTAACCTTCCGCCATGGCGGAGAAACCGGGAGCCCCCGCTCCTTGTACCGGCGGCGACGGCGAGCTGCGCCGGGCCCTGGCCTCGGCCATGGTGCCGGGGATCGACGAACTGACCGGGCGGGTCGTCGACGACATCCACGCCCACAGCGGCACGTACGCCTCCGGCACACCGGTCAGCCGCGAGGACCTGTGGGAGATCTGCCGGGACAACCTGCTGCGCGCCCTGGAGGACTTCGGCGGACTGCCGCCCACCGGGGGCGACTTCGAGAACGCCGCGCGCGAGACGGGGCGGCGCCGTGCCGAGCAGAACGTGCCGCTGGACACCGTGCTGCAGGCATACCGCCGTGGCGGCCGGGTGATGTGGCAGGTGATGGCCGAGCATCTGCGCGCCACCCGGGCGGGCGGCGGTCTCGGTGCGACCGACCGGGACCGCGAGCTCGACATGGCGGGCGCCGTCTGGGAGACCATCGACCGCTACTCACTGGTCATGGCCGAGTCGTACCGGCTGACCCAGCTGGAGATGCAGGGCCGCCAGGACACCCGCCGCGTCGCCCTTTTCGAGGCCCTGCTCGACGGGCGCGGCGACGACCCCGCCGTCGCCGTCGCCGCCTCCGCCGCGCTCGGCGTCCCCGTCCAGGACCGGTACGTCATGGTGGTCGCCGCCCAGGACCCGGCCGCCCCGCCCAACCCGGCGCCCGTCCTGGAGGAGCACGGGATCTGGTCGTTCTGGCGGCCACGGGCGGGGCGGTACGCGGGCATCGTGCGGCTGGCCGCCGGGGAGTCCGGCGTGCTGATCGGCCTGCTGCGTCACCGCACCGGCGCCACCGCCGGGGTCTCCCCGGAGTTCGACCGGCTCGCCGGCGCGGGCAGGGCCCTGCGCCTCGCCGAACAGGCGTTGCGCACGCTGCCCGCCAAGAGCGGTGGGGCGGCGGCGTTCGACGACCGACTCGCCGAGGTGCTCCTCGTCGGCCGGCCCGAGATCGCCGAACGCATCGTCACCACCCATCTCGGCACCGTCCTGGACACGGTGGCCGAACGCGAGGCGCTGCTCTCCACGCTGCGGGTCTGGCTCGACAACGGGTGCTCGGCGGCGCGCGCCGCCGAGCTGCTGTACTGCCACCGCAACACGGTCCTCAACCGGATCGGCCGCATCGCCGAACTCACCGGTCGCTCCGCCGAGTCGGGCGAGGTCCGGCTCGGCTGGGCGCTGGCCCTGCGCGCCCTGCCTCTGATGGGTGCCGGTGACGAGCCGGCGCCCCTGGACGGCTACTTCGGTTGAACGTTGCATGATTGGCTGGATCCAGCCCTCCGGACCTGTGCGGGTCAGGCGGCGAAGTTCCGGGACAGAGCGTGCTGTTCGTCGATTTCCATCAGGTCGGGGCGGGTGTACCGCTCCGCCCGTGCGTGGTAGTCGAAGTCCCCGCGAACGAGCCCCCGGTAGTCCTGGATACAGCGCTCCAGTGCGGCGCGCGCAGGGCCGTCGATATGAGCCGCCTCTATCTCCTCGACGAGTTCCTTCTCCGATCGCTGCACCCGGTCGGCGATGCCCGCCAGCCATGTCCCGGCCTCGTCGACGGCCTCCTGGACCGAGCAGCGGCGGTCCCGCTGAATGAGCCGGACCATATTGTGCTCGTATCCGAGCACGGCTTCCTTCTCGAACGAGCAGATGTCGTTGCATAGCCCCGAGTGATCGGCCACCGAATTGCGTAGCGCGATATATGCGGGAAGGGATCGGGCGGATTCCGGGAGATCTATTCCGACAGTGATCTCGTGCAGATCGAGGAACGGCTGCATGGCCACCGAATCGCGGCGGTGCTTCACGAAGTCGGCCATGCTCGGCACATGACCTGCGGCCCGGTCGACGGCCTCCGCGTAGTACGTCCACAGCCAGGCGACCGTGTCCCGGCGGAACTGCCGGACCCAGCGCGGTGACCGCCCCTCGCAGGTCCGCTGCGTGAGGCCGTCGAGCGCGTGCTCCATGGGGCCGTTCGGCGCGCTGGTGCCGTCGAGCACGTCCACCATCCGGGCGATCGCCTCCTCGCACAGGTGCGGGTCGCGGTCGGCGGGACCGTCGTCGAACTCGTCGTCGACCAGGAAAGCCCAGAACAGCCACTGGCAGAAGAGATCGAGGTGTTCCTGCGATGCGGCCGGGAATATGAGTGATATCCAGAGCTCGGGGCGCGTACGGACCATTTTCTTCTGAGCCACCGGCGACAGGATCAGATCATTGGCGTCCGCCCACTCCCAGGCGGCCTGTTTGGTCTTCTGAATTCCTGGGTTGCAGCCCGTGCTCTCGAACGGCATATGAAACTCTGGAAGCACAATTTTGCTCATGGTGCCCCTCGTCTGAACGTTACGAACAGGGAATGGGAATGGGTCGAATTCGCGAATCGATGCAGGCGGCGGGCGGTCGATTCCCGGGGAGTTCCTCGCTGTCCTCTTTCCTCCGCCGGGGCCGGGCGTCCGAGCGGGGCCGTGGGCCCTCGGCAGCGGACGGCGCCTTGATGGCGATCGCGTCACCACTCGTCACGTCCAGTGAACCCTAGAGCGCGGCCGAGGGAAGCCGTTTCTGACCGAAAGCGCATGATCTCAATGAACACCTGTTCGCTTACGCGTAGTTGGTGAACTCCTGATCGAGTGGCACCGTCGGTCGAGGGTGCGGAGACGGTCGGTTCGGTGATGTCGTCCGACGTCGTCGGCGCAGGACCCTGCGAGGGCGGTCCTCGGCTCCTCAGGAACTCCGGGGCCGGTACACGTCGGCCAGGGTGCGGGCCGCTTCGTACAACCCGTCCCGCAGCTGTGGGGGCTCCAGCACCTCGACGTCCGGGCCGAGGACGAGGAACATCCCGATCGCGTGCTCGAGCGACTCCGTGGGCAGCACGGCCCGCGACCAGCCGTCCCGCTCGGGCACGGCTGTCTCGGCAAAGGCCTGCGCGGCGGCCCCGGTGAACCGGGAGGACGCGCCGGGAGCCACCCGAACGACTGCCTCGCCCTGGTGCAGCCGGGCGTGGAAGTCCTCCTGCGCCAGGCGCCAGTGCTCGGCCAGATCGAATCCGCCCGGTATCTCGAACGTGTCGTCCGAGACGCGCAGTTCCAGGATCTGGTCGACCCGGAAGGTGCGCGGGCCGGGCCCGGCGACCAGGTACCAGCGCCCGGCCTTGAGTACCAGGCCGTACGGGTCCAGCGTGCGGTCGACCTCGGTCGGGGCCTTCCACCGCCGGTAGCGGACCATCAGTCTCCGCCCGGTCCACACGGCCTCCGCGACCTCGGGAAGATGGTGCAGGTCGTCCACCTCCGCGTACCAGCCGGGAGCGTCCAGATGAAAACGGGCCCGCATCCGGTCGGCCTCGGCGCGCAGGTCGGGCGGCAGCGCTGCACGCAGCTTGAGCTGGGAGGAGGCGAGCGCGGACCCGAGCCCCAGCGCGGCGGCCGGCCCGGGCAGCCCGCCGAGGAACAGGCTCTGCGCCTCGTCCTCGCTCAGCCCGGTGAGCCTCGTGCGGTACCCGCCGAGGAGTCGGTAGCCGCCGTGATGCCCGGCGTCGCCGTAGAGCGGGATGCCTGCGGCGTGGAGAGCCTCGATGTCCCGGTACACGGTCCGTACGGAGACCTCGAATTCCCGTGCGAGCTCGTCGGCGGTGACCCGGCCCCTGGTCTGGAGCAGGAGGAGGATCGCGAGCAGGCGGCTGGATTTCACTGACACAGGATGTCAGTGAAGTGCGCCTAGTTTCCCGGGGTCGGCGCACACATCGGACACGGAAGGCCCCACTCATGAGCAGCTCCACCCGCACCGCCACCCCCGTATCGACGGACTTCGACTTCCTGGTCGGCGAATGGGACGTCACCAATCGCCGGCGGACCGACTTCCTGGACCAGGCGAGCGAGTGGGAAGAATTCCCGGCCGTCAGCCACGGCACACGGCACTTCGACGGTGGTGCCAACTTCGACGAGATCGAGTTTCCGACGAAGGGCTTCGCGGGTCTCACCCTGCGTCTCTTCGACCGGGAGACACAGCTCTGGGCGCTCCACTGGGCCGACCGCCGCACGGGGCGGCTGTTTCCCCCGGTGGTCGGCGGCTTCGTGGACGGCCGGGGCGAGTTCTACGGTGACGACACACACGAGGGCAAGCCCGTTCGTGTCCGCTTCATCTGGTCCGGCATCACAGCGGATTCGGCCCACTGGGAGCAGGCGTTCTCCATGGACGACGGCGGCACCTGGGTCACCAACTGGCTCATGGATCTCACCCGGCGCTGAGACCGTAGGTGTCCGCGGCGAGCGGTGAAGCGCCCCGGTCAGGACCGGCAACAGGTGGGTGAGCCCCCTCGGGGCTCACCCACCTGTGTTCTCGATCCGGGACCCGACCTGATCGGATCAGGTCATCTCAGGTCATCTCAGGTGGAGCTTGAGCTGATGGTTGTGCTCTGTGTGCTCGACCACGACTCCGGTGACCGCCTCACCCAACTCGGGCCAGATCACCGTGGAGCCATCGGCACCGCCGTGGCGCATTCCCGCCACATCTGCGAAAGTGCAACTCCCTTGCACACCCTCGACCGAAATGAAGATTCCGAAGGGAGTGACCTCGTCCACGGCGCCGTGCACCGTGGACCCGTAAGGGTACTTTCGCTTGGCGGCATCCCACTCTTCGCTTGTCATCGATGCCACAGCCTTTCGTGTGTGTTCAGCTGACCGAACGCTGTGGTCGGGATCGGCACTTCTAATTCAGGGCCACCTTCATACAGCTTCTCGTAGCCCTTGAAATAGCGATTGTAATCTTCCTCGGGGATTCGGAAAGCATGGCCGAAAGAGGCTGGTGTGAGCTCAGGGCGAACCACCCGTCGGGGGTGCACCGAGAGACACTGGCCCCCTCGCTCCGACGGGAGTTGACCGTAGCGGTGTGATTCCTGACCGGTATTCATGTGACACGTCGACCGATGGGATATTAGGGACAGTTGACGCTCTTTCAGGTGACGGTTCGTCCATTGTTTCCGCTCGCTCGACCAAAGCGAATCGCTTCGTGTATGACCCGCAGATCTGCACCGAATGTATGCGCAGGATGAATGCGCGCCATCACAAGCCGGAATTCCATGCCGCGAGTTTCCCGGGACCGCCGAGGCCCCCGCAGCCGCCCGCATCTTTCACGCAGCGAGTCCGGTGATGCGACGCTCGGGCACGGCGTCAGGCTGCCGTGGACGAAGCGCGATTCGCGGCGCCGGAGGTGCGGGGCGCCATGGGTGCGGACTTCGTCGCCGACCCGGCGCTGATCGCCACCACAGGGCCGGCGGTCCTCCAGGGCGGGGCATGACAGCGCTGGTGACTGCTGCACCCCTGAGGGCGTCCCCACACCGTCGTGCCGGCGAAGGCAGGAGAGGCAGCCCGTGCGTGAGCGAGGCGTGAGACGACAGGGAAGCTGCGGCCGGACCGGGCTTCACCGGGTGGCTGACAGCCGGCCGGACCGCCCCTGAACAGGTACGGAAGGTCCCGGGGACGGTTCAGGGGCCTTCCGCCGTGCAAGCAGAAAAGGCCCTGATCAGCGCCGAAGGATTCGAAGGCGCTGATCAGGGCCTATGCGATCAGCACTCGATGATGTTCACCGCGAGCCCGCCGCGCGCGGTCTCCTTGTACTTCACGCTCATGTCCGCGCCCGTCTCCTTCATGGTCTTGATGACCTTGTCGAGGGAGACCTTGTGGCTGCCGTCGCCGCGCAGCGCCATCTTCGCCGCGGTGACCGCCTTGACCGCCGCCATGCCGTTGCGCTCGATGCAGGGGATCTGGACGAGACCGCCGACCGGGTCGCAGGTCAGGCCCAGGTTGTGCTCCATGCCGATCTCGGCGGCGTTCTCGACCTGTTCGGCGGAGCCGCCGAGGACCTCGGCGAGTGCTCCCGCGGCCATCGAGCAGGCGGAGCCGACCTCGCCCTGGCAGCCGACCTCGGCGCCGGAGATCGAGGCGTTCTCCTTGAACAGCATGCCGATGGCGCCGGCCGCGAGGAGGAAGCGGACGACGCCGTCCTCCTTCTCGGCCTCGGTGGCGCCGCCCGCGGCGAAGTTCATGTAGTAGTGCAGCACGGCCGGGATGATGCCGGCTGCGCCGTTGGTGGGGGCGGTGACGACGCGGCCACCCGCGGCGTTCTCCTCATTGACCGCCATCGCGTAGAGGGTGATCCACTCCATCGCGTGGGCCTGCGGGTCGCCCTCGGCGCGCAGCTGGCGCGCGGTGTTCGCGGCGCGGCGGCGGACCTTCAGGCCGCCGGGGAGGATGCCCTCGCGGGCCATGCCGCGCGATACGCATGCCTGCATGACCCGCCAGATGTCCAGCAGACCGGAGCGGATCTCCTCCTCCGTCCGCCAGGCCCGCTCGTTCTCCAGCATGAGGGAGGAGATCGACAGGCCGGTGTCGCGGGAGAGCCGCAGCAGTTCGTCGCCGGTGCGGAAGGGGTGCTTCAGGACGGTGTCGTCGAGGACGATCCGGTCCTCGCCCACAGCGTCCTCGTCGACGACGAAGCCGCCGCCGACGGAGTAGTAGGTCTTCTCCAGCAGAGGGGCGCCGTCGCGGTCGAACGCGAAGATCGTCATGCCGTTGGCGTGGTACGGGAGCGCCTTGCGGCGGTGCAGGACCAGCTGCTCGTCGGCGTCGAAGTCGATCTCGTGCATGCCCAGCAGGTTGAGCCGGCCCGAGGAGCGGATCGCGGCCACCCGGTCGTCGGCGGACTCCACGTCGACGGTACGGGGGGACTCGCCCTCCAGACCGAGCAGGACGGCCTTCGGCGTGCCGTGGCCGTGGCCCGTGGCGCCGAGCGAGCCGAACAGCTCGGCGCGTATGGAAGCGGTGTGGGCGAGCAGACCCTCGTTCTTCAGGCGGCGCGCGAACATACGGGCCGCGCGCATCGGGCCGACCGTATGGGAGCTGGACGGGCCGATGCCGATCGAGAACAGGTCGAAGACCGAGATGGCCACGGTGTGACTCCTAAGGGGTTGGTAGACGCCGTTGTCTGCCGGGTGGTGCGGTACGGACCGGTTGGTCCGAAGAGCAGCGGGACAAGGGTTGGGGCACCGTGCTCACTGTCCAGTGTGCGCGGTGCCCCGCCCCAAACGTGCGAAAAGTGACCCGGACTACTTCAGGCCGGGGTACAGCGGGAACTTCTCGGCCAGCGCGATCACGCGGGCCTTGAGGTCGTCGGCGTCGTACGACGGCTTGAGGGCCGACGCGATGATCTCGGCGACCTCGGTGAAGTCCTCGGCCTGGAAGCCGCGGGTGGCCAGGGCCGGCGTGCCGATCCGCAGACCCGAGGTGACCATCGGCGGCCGCGGGTCGTTCGGGATGGCGTTCCGGTTGACCGTGATGCCGAGCTCGTGGAGCCGGTCCTCGGCCTGCTGGCCGTCCAGCTCCGAGTTGCGCAGGTCGACGAGGACCAGGTGCACGTCCGTACCGCCGGAGAGGACGGAGACGCCGACCTCGGTGACGTCCGGCTGGACCAGACGCTCGGCGAGGATGCGGGCGCCGTCCAGGGTGCGCTGCTGGCGCTCCTTGAACTCGTCGGTCGCCGCGACCTTGAACGAGACCGCCTTGGCCGCGATCACGTGCTCCAGCGGACCACCCTGCTGACCGGGGAAGACGGCAGAGTTGATCTTCTTGGCGAGCTCCTGCGTCGACAGGATGACGCCACCGCGCGGACCGCCGAGGGTCTTGTGCGTGGTGGTCGTGACGACGTGGGCGTGCGGAACCGGGTTCGGGTGCAGACCCGCGGCCACCAGGCCCGCGAAGTGCGCCATGTCGACCATCAGGTACGCGCCGACCTCGTCCGCGATGCGGCGGAAGGCGGCGAAGTCCAGCTGACGGGGGTACGCGGACCAGCCGGCGACGATCAGCTTCGGCTTGGACTCCTTGGCCAGGCGCTCGACCTCGGCCATGTCCACGACACCGGTGTCGTCGACGTGGTACGGGACCACGTGGTAGAGCTTGCCGGAGAAGTTGATCTTCATGCCGTGGGTCAGGTGACCGCCGTGGGCCAGGTTCAGACCCATGATCGTGTCGCCCGGCTTCAGCAGCGCGAACATCGCGGCGGCGTTGGCCTGCGCACCCGAGTGGGGCTGGACGTTGGCGGCCTCGGCGCCGAACAGCGCCTTGATCCGGTCGATGGCGATCTGCTCGACCACGTCGACGTGCTCGCAGCCGCCGTAGTAGCGGCGGCCCGGGTAGCCCTCGGCGTACTTGTTGGTGAGGACGGAGCCCTGGGCCTCCATGACCGCGACCGGAGCGAAGTTCTCCGAGGCGATCATTTCGAGGGTGGACTGCTGACGGTGGAGCTCGGCGTCGACGGCGGCGGCGACGTCCGGGTCCAGCTCGTGGAGGGAGGAGTTGAGAAGCGACATCAGGTGGTCCCTTGGAGTCTTTAGTTGCCGGAGAACTCGGTGTACTCGTCGGCGGAGAGCAGGTCCTTCGGCTCCTCCGCGACGCGTACCTTGAACAGCCAGCCGCCCTCGAAGGGAGCGGAGTTCACCAGCGACGGGTCGTCCACGACGTCCTGGTTGGAGGCGGTGACCTCGCCGGTCACCGGCGAGTACAGGTCGCTGACGGACTTGGTCGACTCGAGCTCGCCGCAGGTCTCGCCCGCGGTCACCGTGTCACCGACCTCCGGGAGCTGGGCGTAGACGACGTCACCGAGCGCGTTGGCCGCGAACTCGGTGATGCCGACCGTGGCCACACCGTCCTCGAGGGCCGACAGCCACTCGTGCTCCTTGCTGTAACGCAGCTGCTGGGGGTTGCTCATGACCTGAATTCTCCTGTACGCGGGGGAGTGCTGATGAACGGTGGTCTTACGGTGTGAGACGCGACTGCGTCACTTCTGGCGCTTGTAGAACGGCAGGGCGACGATCTCGTACGGTTCGTGGCTGCCCCGGATGTCCACTCCGACGCCCGTGGTCCCGGGCGCGGCGTGAGCGGCGTCCACGTACGCGATGGCGATCGGCTTGCCCAGCGTCGGCGACGGGGCGCCGGAGGTGACCTCGCCGATGACCTGGCCCTCGGCGACAACGGGGTAGCCGGCGCGCGGCACCCGGCGGCCCTCGGCGATCAGGCCGACGAGCTTGCGCGGCGGGGCGGTCTCGGCGCGCTCGGCGGCGGCCTCCAGGGCCTTGCGGCCGACGAAGTCGCCCTCCTTCTCGAACTTCACGACCCGGCCGAGACCGGCGTCGAACGGGGTCAGCTCGGTCGTCAGTTCGTGCCCGTACAGCGGCATGCCCGCCTCCAGGCGCAGCGTGTCGCGGCAGGACAGACCGCACGGGATCAGGCCACGGGAGGCGCCCGCCGCCGTGAGGGCCTGCCAGAGCTGCTCGGCGTGCTCGGGGGCGACGAACAGCTCGAAGCCGTCCTCGCCGGTGTAACCGGTACGGGCGATCAGCGCGGGCACACCGGCGACGGTGCCGGGCAGACCCGCGTAGTACTTCAGACCGTCCAGGTCGGCGTCGGTGACCGAGGCCAGGATGGCGGGGGACTCGGGGCCCTGCACGGCGAGCAGCGCGTACGCGTCGCGGTCGTCGCGCACCTCGGCGTCGAACCCGTCGACGCGGGCGGTCAGCGCGTCCAGCACGATCTGGGCGTTCCCGGCGTTGGCGACGACCATGTACTCGGTCTCGCCCAGCCGGTAGACGATCAGGTCGTCCAGAATGCCGCCGTCCTCGGCGCAGATCATCGTGTAGCGGGCGCGGCCGACGGCGACGGTGCCGATGTTGCCGACCAGCGCGAAGTTCAGGAACGCGGCGGCCTGCGGACCGGTGACGGTGATCTCACCCATGTGCGACAGGTCGAAGAGACCCGCCTTCGTGCGCACCGCGTTGTGCTCGTCGCGCTCACTGGCGTACCGCAGCGGCATGTCCCAGCCGGCGAAGTCGGTCATGGTCGCGCCCAGCGAGCGATGCAGGGCGTCGAGGGCGGTGAGACGGGGGGCGTTGCTCATAGGTGTGGCTCCCAGGGCATGACGACGATGACGATCCCTCCCCATCTGTCATCGGAACCTGAGAGGTTCGCCGAGAGACCCCCGGGGGGTTCGGCTTGCACCTTGGGTGGAGCCGCCGGGCGACTCGCTTTTCAGATCTGCCTCGTCCACGCGGTACGGGGCCTGAGAGATTCAAGGGAGGATCTTGCTCCTTCGGCGCCCGGCACACACTGTGGCCGGAGCTCTCCCGCGCGGATTCAAGCGGCCTTTATGCAGTTGGCCGGGTCATCATTGCACGCATTGCGGAAGAGTGGGGCGTCGGTACCCCGTGCACGGGACGAGTAGTGGGACGGTTGTATCGCATTACCTTTTCTTTACACTTCGTGGGCAGACGTGGGTGACCCGACAGGGGAGGGCGATGACGTTGCAGCGGTACGCGACGACCGCGGGGGCCGCGCACGGCGCGATGCCCGCGCAGCCGGGCGCACCCGCCCGGGAATTGCCGGGCACGCACGCGCCCGTGGTGCGGGACCTGCGCGAGCGCGCCGGGCGCAGCCCGCGCGGGCTGCATTTCGAGGCAGGCGATGTGGTGGTGGTCTCCGGGCTGCCGGGGGGCGGAAAGTCGACACTGATCCGGCGGGCGGTGGCCGCACGGGCCATCGACTCCCAGGACACCCGGGACCGCTGGGCGCAGCGGGTGCCCCGCTTACTCCCGTACGCCCTTTACCGCCCGCTGGTCCGCGTCGCCCACTACTGGGGGCTGTGGCGGGCGCTGCGCTCCGGTGAGTCCGTCGTCGTCCACGACTGCGGGACCCAGACATGGGTGCGGGGCTGGCTGGCCCGGCACGCACGGCGTCGCGCCCGCACGCTGCACCTCGTGCTGCTCGACGTCACCCCGCAGGAGGCCAGGGAGGGCCAGCGCGAGCGTGGGCGCGGAGTCTCCGGATACGCCTTCGCCCGGCACCGCAGGGCCGTCGGCCGGCTGGTGCGGGACACCGAGGCGGGCGCCCTGCCGCTCGGCTGCTCCTCCGCAGTGCTGCTGGACCGGGAGGCGGCCGGGATGCTGGCGCGGATCACGTTCGCCGACGCCCAGGGGACGACGGGACAGCCCTGAGGGTCCTCCTCTTCGGATCAGGCCCCACGCGCCCGGCATGATCCGCAAGAGAGGCCCTGGCACCCCCGGTCGTCCGTCAGCGCGGAGGGGCGCGCCGGAGTTACTGTTCTGCGGCAAGGCATGGGTGAGAAGGGGAAGCAGCGCAGTGGACATTCCGGCACCGGTCCAGAACCATCCGCAGAGCGGATGGCCGGCCAATGAGCTCGAAGAGGTACTGGTCGCCTCGCTGGGCAGCCCGGAGGCGGGCGGCAGGCTCGTCGAAGTGCTCGGCCGCAGTCACGTCTGGGTGCCGCTTCCCAACGGCGGGGGCCCCGATGCCCCGTCGCTCGACCTGCCGACGGTGGAGATCGAGGGCGCTCCGTACGTCCCCGTCTTCAGCTCCGAACAGCAGTTCCTGCAGTGCGTCGGTACCCATATGTCCTTCACGGTGGCGCCCGCCGTCGAATTCGCCCGCGGGCTGCCCCCGCAGCTCGGCATCGCGGTCAACCCGGGCGGCGCTGTCGGCATGCCGCTGCCGCCGCCCGCCGTCGCCGAGCTCTGCCGTGCCGGACGCACCTCGCTGGACGGGCCGGCCACCGGCGGACGGGTCCGGCTGTACGAGCCGGACTGGCAGGAGGAGCCCGTCGACTTCCTCGCGGCCGCGGCCGGGGAATTCGAGGAGAGCGGCGTCGTGCGCACCGCACGCCGGACGCTGGCCAGCATCGAGGGCGGCGATCCCGTTCTCTTCATAGGCGTCGAGTTCTCCACCTGGGACGGCGCGGGGCGCAACGCCCCGATGGACGCCCTGGGCCGCGCACTGGGCCGTGTCGAGGTGCCCTGGCCGGTCAATCTGGTCCTGCTCGATGTGGCGCAGGATCCGGTCGCCGACTGGATGCGGGCCAGGATCCGGCCGTTCTACCAGCGCGAGGGGCACTAGCGCCCCTCCCGGCAAGCTTTGCCCCTCCCTCCTCTGCCGGTCACGGCACCGGAGCGCGGAGTCCCCGACTCCGGGGAGGGCGGGCGCGACACCGTCGACCTGTGGCGTCAAGTCGGTGTCAGGGGTGCCGCATAAGCTGGTTTGATGGCTAGTGCCTCGGCCACCGAGCCGCACCCGCGTGCCCCGGGAGCGGCAGGCCGACACAGTGGATCGAAGAGGGGCGGGACCCAGGGTGAGTGCGTCAGGCACCGCGGCGGCCGGGCAGGTCGAGCACATGCTGCGCCAAGTGACGCCCGGGCGCTACGACGCGTACGAGGCACTCCTCCGAGCGCTCGCCGGGGACCGGATCTGGATGCTGCTCTGGCACGGCCGCGCCGGCTCGCCCGACGCCCAGTACGGGAACATGGAGGTCGACGGGCTGGGCTACGCGCCCTGTGTGACCTCCGCCCAGGAACTCTCGGCCAGCGGCTGGAACCGGGCCCATGAAGTGGTCACCGGACTTGACATCGCCCGCGCTCTCTTCCCGGACCGCTGGGGCATCTGGCTCAACCCGCACGCCCCCGGTGGTGGTGTCGGCATCCCGTGGCTGGATCTGCGCCGTATCGCCACCGGCCTCGACCGGATGCCCGCGGGACCGCTCCGGCTCACCGAGCCGGCCATCGAGATCCCGCAGTTCTACGCCCTGCTCTCGCAGAACGCCCATCACACCCCCGCGATCCGCTCCCTGCGCCGGGCCTGGGTGCAGCCCGCGCTCGGGGTGCCGTACCTCGCCATCGGTCTCGATCTCTACGACACGGGCCAGACCTCCGTCGACGCGGTGCGCGCGATGATGCAGCAGTCGATCGGCGCGGTCCCGGACGGGCTGCCCGTCTCCACCGTCGCGATGTCCGACGAGTACGACCCGGTCGCGATGTGGCTCCGCGCCAACGCCCGCCCGTTCTACGACCGCGAGGCGCACGTCGCGCCCGCTCCCGCCGTGGGTTACGGCTACCCCCCTGTTCACGGCTGACCCGCCCGGACACCTGTCAATTAACGCCAGGATGAACCCTGTTGGGGCACCTGTCCGATCTGGGCGAAGAGTGCCGACTCGGTTCGCTGGGACGATCACGGCGTCCGGATAACGGAAGCCGACTGGTCACATCACGGTTGCGCATCCATTCCCCATCAGGGCTGGCGGGTGATCCGCGACGCGTTGAAGACTCCCCGGAACAAGAAGCGTTCGGCGCCCAGTGCGACCTGCGGCTTCTGGTTGGACCAGTTGAACTGCTCCACTCGTACCACCTGCTTCTTCCGCACCACCCGCACCAAAGTGCGACTTGCACCTGTGATGTGAACAAGCCGCTACAGCGGCGGGCACGGGCCGGCCACAGTCGGTCGAGCCGAGAGGGGTCCCCACAACGATGACGGCACCACTGCACGACAGCGCGGCCGAGACTGCGACCGTCGATGTCACGACCGATGTTTCGGCCAAGGACATCGAAGGCCGTTCGCCAGGACGTATCGCCTGGACGCGGCTGAAGCGCGACAAGGTGGCGCTCGCCGGCGGTGTGGTCGTGCTCCTGCTGATCCTGATCGCGGTGTTCGCACCCCTGATCGTGAATCTCCTCGGTCACCCGCCGAACGAATTCCACGAGGATCTGCTCGACCCGGACCTCGGCATCCCCAAGGGCTCCTTCGGCGGGATGAATTCGGACTACCTGCTGGGTGTCGAACCCACCAACGGCCGCGATGTGTTCAGCCGCATCGTCTACGGCGCGCGCATCTCGCTCCTGGTCGCCTTCCTCGCCGCAATGGTCTCCGTGATCATCGGCAGCATCCTCGGCTCGGTGGCCGGCTTCTTCGGCGGCTGGGTCGACGCGCTCATCAGCCGGCTGATGGACCTGCTGCTCGCCTTCCCGCAGCTGCTGTTCACCATCGCTCTCGTCTCCGTCGTGCCCAACTCCCTCTGGGGGCTCACCGGCACGGGCGTCAGGATGGGTGTGCTGATCGTGGTGATCGGCTTCTTCGGGTGGCCGTACATCGGCCGTATCGTCCGGGGGCAGACGATGTCCCTGCGCGAACGCGAGTACGTCGAGGCGGCACGCAGCCTGGGCGCCGGACGGGGTTACATCCTCTTCAAGGAGCTGCTGCCCAACCTGGTCGCGCCGATCCTCGTCTACTCGACGCTGATCATCCCGACCAACATCCTCAGTGAGGCCGCGCTCAGCTACCTGGGTGCGGGTGTGAAGCCGCCGACCGCCTCGTGGGGCAAGATGCTCTCCGACGCGATCAACACCTACCAGGCGGACCCGACATACATGGTGGTCCCCGGACTCGCGATCTTCATCACCGTTCTGGCATTCAATCTCTTCGGCGACGGGCTGCGTGACGCCCTCGACCCGAAGGGCAGCTGAGCCGACCCAAAAGGTCTCCGGCGCGAGCCGGTTGGCACTCGATCGACCGTTGGGCGCGGACTGCGTACCCACGGGCCACACCACATCACGGAGGTTGCTAGACAGTGAATCGCTCACGGAAGGCAGTTGCCCTCACGGCCCTCGCGGCCGCGGTTGCGCTGACCGCAACCGCTTGTGGCGGAGGGGGCAGCGACAACAAGTCCTCCTCGAACCAGGGTGCCGGTTACGACGCGGCCACCAAGGGCAAGGTCATCAACGCGTCCGACAAGAAGGGCGGCACGCTGAAGCTGATGTCCCCTCAGGACGTCGACTTCCTGGACCCGGCCCGTGCCTACTACGGCTTCGTCTGGAACATGCAGCGGCTGTACGTCCGCCAGCTGCTCGCGTACGACGCGAAGCCCGGTGAGGCCGGCACCAAGCTGGTCCCCGACCTCGCCGAGTCGCTGCCGACGCTCAGCAACGGCGGCAAGACGTACACCTTCAAGCTGAAGGCCGGTGTCAAGTTCGAGGACGGCACGCCGATCACCTCGAAGGACATCAAGTACGGCATCGAGCGCGTCTTCGCGCAGGACGTCCTCTCCGGCGGTCCGACCTACCTGATCGACATCCTCGACCAGGGCCAGAAGTACCCGGGCCCCTACAAGGACAAGGACCCCAACAAGCTGGGTCTGAAGTCGGTCCAGACGCCGGACGACCAGACGATTGTCTTCAACCTGGCGAAGCCGAACTCGGACTTCTCGTACCTGATGGCGATGGCCGACTCCTCGCCGGTCCCGGCCGCCAAGGACGACGGCGCGAAGTACACGAACCACCCGGTCGCGACCGGCCCGTACAAGGTCCAGTCCTTCGTCGCCGGCAAGGAGACGGTCTTCGTACGGAACCCCAACTGGGACCCGAAGACCGACCCGATCCGCAAGGGGCTGCCGGACAAGGTCACCTTCACCGTGACCTCGAACCCGGACGACATGGACGCACGTCTGCTCTCGGGCGACGTCGACTACGCGGTCGACGGCACCGGTGTCCAGCAGGCCGCCAAGATCAAGATCCTGCAGAACGCCAAGTACAAGGCCAACGCCGACGACCCGTTCAGCGGCTACATCCGGTACTTCGCGTTCCCGCAGACGGTCGCGCCGTTCGACAACATCGAGTGCCGCAAGGCGGTCATCTACGCCGCCGACCCGAAGTCGCTGCAGACCGCCCGTGGCGGCCCGACCAGCGGTGACCTCGGCGCCAACATGCTGCCCCCGGGCATCCCGGGCTCGGACAAGTCCTACGACCCGTGGGGCCTGACCCAGGGCAAGCCGCAGGTCGACAAGGCCAAGGAGGCCCTGAAGGCCTGTGGCAAGCCGAACGGCTTCAAGACCACCATCGCGGTCCGCAACAACCGCAAGCCCGAGGTGGCCACCGCCGAGTCGCTGCAGGCTTCGCTGAAGGCCGTCGGTATCGACGCCTCCATCGACCAGTACGACGGCAAGAACTCTGCTTCCGTGATCGGTGCTCCCGACAACGTGAAGAAGAAGGGCTACGGCATCATCGTGATGGGCTGGGGCGCCGACTACAACTCGGGTGCGGGCTTCCTGCAGCCGCTGGTTGACGGCTCCTTCATCCTGAAGAACGGCAACAACAACTACACGATGCTGAACGACAAGACGGTCAACGGTCTCTTCGACCAGGCCGCCTCCGCAGCGTCGCCCGAGGCCGCCGCGCCGTTCTACACCCAGATCAACAAGGCGATCATGGAGAAGGCCCTCTATCTCCCGATCAACTTCGACAAGGCGCTCGTCTACCGCAACCCGCGGCTGACCAACGTCTTCTACAACGAATCCATGGGCCGTCTCGACCTCGCGGTCATGGGCGTCGTCAAGTAGCAGTTGGACATGCGGGTCCTTCACCTCGCATGCGCTAGTTCGAAGGGCAGGTGAAGGCCGCGGGCGGGCGGTTGTGGTCCCCACAAGGGACGACAGCCGCCCGCCGACCAGGCCGACTGCAGTGCTCGTCTACCTCCTCCGGCGACTCGTCAATGTCGTCGTCATGCTGGTGATCGTCTCCATGGTCACCTTCGGCATCTTCTTCATGGTGCCGAAGATCACCGGAAGCGATCCCGCACTCCTCTATGCCGGCCGTGAGACCAACAAGACGGCCATCGAGGGCATCCGTAAGAAGATGGGCCTCGACAAGCCCCTCACCACCCAGTACGGGCTCTTCGTCAAGGGCATAGTCGTCGGCCGTGACTACGACACGGGCGCGGAGATCACTCACTGTCCGGCGCCCTGCTTCGGTTACTCGTTCAAGAACGAGCAGCCGGTGTGGGAGGACCTGAAGCAGCGCGTACCCGTCACGCTGTCGCTGGCGGCGGGAGCCTCGGTGCTCTGGCTGATCGGCGGTGTCGCCACCGGCGTGATCTCCGCACTACGCAGACGCACACTGCTCGACCGGGTCACCATGATCACCGCGTTGGCGGGTGTATCACTGCCCATCTACTTCACCGGGCTGGTCTGTTCGGCCGTCTTCGTCTACAGCCTGGAATGGCTGCAGGTGAGCGACTACGCGCCGTTCACCGACGATCCGGCGGCCTGGTTCAACAGCATGCTCCTGCCCTGGATCACCCTGGCCTTCCTCTTCGCGGCCACCTACGCCCGGCTCACCCGCGCCACCATGCTGGAGATCCTGGGCGAGGACTACATCCGTACGGCCCGTGCCAAGGGCCTCAAGGAACAGGTGGTCATCCGCAAGCACGCGCTGCGGTCCACCCTGACTCCGATCATCACGGTCTTCGGTCTGGACCTGGGCGCCCTGCTCGGCGGCGCGGTGCTGACCGAGTCGACCTTCAACCTTCCCGGACTCGGCAAGGCCGCCGTCGATGCCATCAACTCCGGTGACCTGCCGGTCATCATGGGCGTCACCATCATCGCGGCGTTCTTCGTAGTCATGGCCAACTTGATTGTCGACCTGCTGTACGCGGTCGTCGACCCGCGTGTGAGGCTGACGTGACCGACAACACCCCCACCCAGGACAAGCAGCCGGCCGGTCCGGTCGGTGTTCCCGAGCAGGGCGGCCCACGGCCCGAGGCCTTCCTCTCCGTGCGCAACCTGAAGGTGCACTTCCCGACCGACGACGGCATCGTCAAGTCCGTCGACGGGCTCTCCTTCCAGCTGGAGAAGGGCAAGACCCTCGGCATCGTGGGCGAGTCCGGCTCCGGCAAGTCGGTCACCTCGCTGGCCGTCATGGGCCTGCACCGATCCGGTCAGGCGCGCAGCCGCCCCGACATCAGCGGTGAGATCTGGCTGGACGGCGAAGAGCTGATCGGCGCCGGTGACGACCACGTGCGCAAGCTGCGCGGTCGGCAGATGTCCATGATCTTCCAGGACCCGCTGTCGGCGATGCACCCGTACTACACGGTGGGTGCGCAGATCGTCGAGGCGTACCGCAACCACCACGACGTCAGCAAGAAGGCGGCCCGTGCGCGCGCGGTCGAGATGCTCGACCGGGTCGGTATCCCGGAGCCCGCCAAGCGCGTCGACTCCTATCCGCACGAGTTCTCCGGCGGTATGCGCCAGCGCGCGATGATCGCGATGTCGCTGGTCAACAACCCCGAACTGCTCATTGCCGACGAGCCGACGACCGCCCTGGACGTGACCGTCCAGGCGCAGATCCTCGACCTGATCCGCGATCTGCAGAAGGAGTTCGGTTCCGCGGTCATCATGATCACTCACGACCTGGGCGTCGTCGCCGAGATGGCCGACGACATCCTGGTCATGTACGGCGGTCGCTGCGTCGAGCGCGGCACCGCCGAGCAGGTCTTCTACGAGCCCCGGCACCCGTACACCTGGGGTCTGCTCACGTCGATGCCGCGCATCGACAAGGAGGAGACCGACCGGCTCGTCCCGGTCAAGGGTTCCCCACCCAGCCTCATCAACATCCCGTCCGGCTGCGCCTTCAACCCGCGCTGCCCGTACGCGGATGTGCCCAAGGGCGGCATCACCCGGACCACGCGCCCGGAGCTGCAGCAGGTCGAGGGCGACCACTTCGCGGCCTGCCACATGTCGCCGGAGGATCGGACCCGGATCTGGACCGAAGAGATTGCGCCGAAGCTGTGAGCGACAAGAGCGAGAAGACCGAGAAGAGCGCCGCCGCGACGGCGATCCCGACGCAGTCGACGAGCTCGCCCGAGCCGCTGCTCAAGGTCGACAACCTGGTCAAGCACTTCCCCATCAAGAAGGGGCTGCTGCAGCGTCAGGTCGCCGCGGTGAAGGCCGTCGACGGCATCTCCTTCGACGTGCGTGCGGGGGAGACCCTGGGTGTCGTGGGTGAGTCCGGCTGCGGCAAGTCGACGATGGGCCGACTGATCACCCGGCTGCTCGAACCGACCGGTGGCACGCTCGAGTTCGAGGGCAAGGACATCACGCACCTGGGCGTCTCGGCGATGCGGCCGATGCGCCGCGACGTGCAGATGATCTTCCAGGACCCGTACTCCTCGCTGAACCCGCGGCACACGGTCGGCACGATCGTCAGTGCGCCCTTCAAGCTCCAGGGCGTCACGCCCGAGGGCGGGGTCAAGAAGGCGGTCCAGGACCTGCTCTCGCTGGTGGGCCTCAACCCCGAGCACTACAACCGGTATCCGCACGAGTTCTCCGGCGGGCAGCGCCAGCGCATCGGCATCGCCCGTGCGCTTGCCCTGCGGCCGAAGCTGGTCGTCGCCGACGAGCCGGTCTCGGCGCTGGACGTGTCGATCCAGGCACAGGTGGTGAACCTGCTCGACGACCTCCAGGACGAGCTCGGGCTCACGTACGTGATCATCGCGCACGACCTCTCGGTCATCCGCCATGTCTCGGACCGCATCGCCGTCATGTACCTGGGCAAGATCGTCGAGCTCACGGACCGCAAGTCGCTGTACGAGGCGCCCATGCACCCGTACACGAAGGCCCTGATGTCCGCGGTGCCGGTACCGGACCCGCGGCGGCGCGGCGTCAAGAGCGAGCGGATTCTCCTCCAGGGCGATGTGCCGTCGCCGATCTCGCCGCCGAGCGGCTGCCGCTTCCACACGAGGTGCTGGAAGGCGACGCAGGTCTGCAAGACGCAGGAACCTCCGCTGATCGCGCTGAAGACCGGTCACCAGGTGGCCTGCCACCACCCGGAGAACGCGCCGGACCAGGTGCCGGGTGAGACGGTGTCGGCCGCGGCGCGGGAGGTGGTCCAGGTGGTTTCGGTGACCAAGGCGGTGCCGGCCGAGATCGCGGAGCCTGCTGAGGTCACCGAGTCTTCGGAGGCCACCGAGGTGGCTGAGGTCGTGGAGTCGGCCGAGGCCGCCGAGGCTACGGATTCCAGCGAAACGGCCGACGGCGACGACATCGCCGCACCGTCCTCGGACGACGCCGCGACGCCCTCCGGGACCGCGGAGGACAGCCCCAAGGAGTAGTACCGGCACAATTGCCCGGTGCTCAACGAACTGTTCACGCCCTCCGTCCAGCATGCGCTCGACATCGTCGGAATCTTCGTCTTCGCGATCTCCGGCGCACTGCTCGCCGTACGCAAGAACTTCGATGTCTTCGGCATCGCGGTACTCGCCGAGGTGACAGCGCTGGGCGGGGGGCTGTTCCGTGACATCGTCATCGGGGCGGTCCCGCCCGCGGCGTTCACGGATCTCGGCTACTTCACCACCCCGCTCTTCGCCGCAGGCCTGGTGTTCTTCCTGCATCCGCAGGTCGAACGGATCCAGGTGGGCGTCAATGTCTTCGACGCGGCCGGCCTCGGGCTGTTCTGCGTCACGGGCACGGTCAAGGCGTACGACTACGGCCTCGGCCTCACCGCGTCGGCGGCCCTGGGGCTGGCCACCGCGGTCGGCGGCGGTGTGCTGCGTGACGTACTGGCCAACGAGACGCCGTCGCTGCTGCGCTGGGACCGAGATCTGTACGCCGTGCCCGCGATCGTCGGCGCGACCATGATCGTGCTGTGCATTCGCTTCGACGCGCTGAACGCCTTCACCAGCGGCACCGCCGTGATCACCGCTTTTGTTCTGCGGCTGCTGGCGATGCGCTTCCACTGGCGGGCGCCCCGCGCCTACAACCGTTCCTCGGCCACGGCTGAGGAGAGCTCCGCAGCCACCTGACCGGGCACCCCTGGTCGCGATACGAAAAAAGCTACCGCTCAGTAATGCAATCGGTGTACGGTGCATCCCATGGCACAGGCAGCTCAGGCACTCATCGGTGACAGCGAGTTCGACAGGGACACCGCCGTCACCCTTCGCGAAGAAGGCGTCTACGACGCCGAACTCTCCGCGGGCTGGACGATCATCCACGCCGTCAACGGCGGGTATCTACTGGCCATGCTCGGCCGCGCGCTCGGCGAGGCCCTGCCCCACTCCGATCCCTTCTCGGTCTCCGCGCACTACCTCACCGCGTCCGTCCCCGGCCCCGCGGTGATCCGTACGCAGGTTGTCCGCACCGGCCGGACCCTCTCCACCGGCCAGGCGTCCCTCTTCCAGTACGCGGAGGACGGCACCGAGGTCGAGCGCATCCGGGTCCTCGGCACCTACGGCGACCTGGACTCACTCTCCGACGACATCCGTACGTCGGCGACGCCGCCGGCCATGGCGCCGATCGAGCAGTGCTTCGGCCCGGGCGATGGCCCGGCGCCCATCCCCGGAAGCTCCGCGATCACCGAGCGGCTCAGCATCAAGCTCGACCCGTCGACCGTGGGCTGGGCCGTCGGTGCCCCGTCCGGCAAGGGTGAGATGCGCGGCTGGTTCGGCCTTGCGGACGGTCGCGACGCCGATCCGTATTCCCTGCTGCTCACCGTCGACGCGCTGCCGCCGACCTCGTTCGAGCTGGGGCTCAAGGGCTGGACGCCGACCATCGAACTCACCACCCATATCCGCTGCCGCCCGGCCCCCGGCCCGCTGCGTGTCTCCATCACCACCCGCAACCTCGCGGGCGGCTTCCTGGAGGAGGACGCGGACGTCTGGGACAGCGCCGACCGGCTGGTCGCCCAGTCCCGCCAGCTGGCCCGCGCGCCGCGCAGCTGACCCATGGTTCGCTGGGCGGCGTGAAATCCGACCGGCTGCTCTCGATCCTGCTGCTGCTCCAGACGCGCGGTCTGATCCCCGCAACCGAGCTCGCCGAGCGCCTCGACGTCTCCGTGCGCACCATCTACCGCGACATCGAGGCGCTCTCGGCCTCGGGCGTCCCGGTCTACGCGGAACGCGGCAGGCACGGCGGTATCGCCCTGCTGCCCGGCTTCCGGACGGATGTCACCGGCCTGACCACCGACGAGGCGCGCGCCCTGTTCGTTCTGGCCGCGCGGGGCGCCCATGCCGCACTCGGTCTGGACGCGGCGCTCGGCTCCGCGCTGCGCAAGGTGATGGCGGCTCTGCCCGCGCCGCACCGGCCCGCGGCCGAGCTGACCAGCCGGCGGATCCTCGTCGACCCGGTCCGCTGGATGAGCGGACCGCAGGTCACCGTCGACGTAGCAGAGCTGCACGACGCCGTGTTCGCCGACCGCCGATTGCGGCTTCGCTACCGGCACGGCGGCACGGACACCGCCCGCACCTATGTCGTCGATCCGTACGGCCTCGTCGTGAAGGCGGGTGTGTGGTACCTGGTCGCGGACCGCGACGGGACGCCGCAGCTTTTCCGTGCCGACCGGATCCGGCAGGCCACTGCGACCGACGACCCGGTCGTGCGCCGCCCGGGGGTGGAGTTGTCCGAGGTCTGGGAGGGGCTGCGCAGACAGGTCGAGGAGCGGCCCGGGGGCGTACGCCTGCGGGTGCGGGTGCGCCGGTCCCGGCTCGACCTGTTCGTACGTCTCCACGCGGGGGTGCTGACGGGCGAGCCGCACCCCGATCCGGACGAGGGGGAGTGGCTGTTCGCCGAGCTGGCCGTGCCCTCCGTCGAATGGGCCCGTTCCCTGCTCGCGTTCGGCCCGAACCTCGAAGTGCTCTCACCGCCCGAGGCCCGGACCGTGGTCGCCCGTCATGCGGCGGCCGTCACCCGGCTGTACGGGGATCCGTCCGGTCCGCCCGCAGACGGCCGATGAGCGCGGCGGTCGGCTCTTCGTAGGGACTGCTGCAGCTGCGGTCCGGTGCTCAGTCGTCGTCACTCGTGCACGGAATCCCGGGCATGTCCGCGGGATTCGTGTCGTCCAGCCAGTGGAGTCTGCCGAGGGTGACCAGCCGCAGTCGCCGGCGGGCGACCTCGGCGACCCGGTGCTCGCCCGCCGGACCCGCCTCCAGCATCGCCGAGGCCGTGAGCACCATATGGTCGACATAGAGGCCGCCCAGCATCAGCAGATCCTCGTCGCTCCAGCCCCGCGAATCCGGATCCTCGGCGAGTGCCGCGGCCACCTCCTCGGCGAAGCTCAGCAGTTGAGCCGCTATGGCCTCGCGGACCGGGCCGACGCCGCCGTGCTGCTCGCGGGCGATGAAGCGAAAGTGGGCGGGCTGCTCGCGGACATGACGAATGATCAGGTCCACGCTGCGGTCCAGCCGGACCTCGCTGTCGCCCGTCGCTGCGAGGATCTCGCCGATCATCCCGTGCAGGCTGCCCAGCGCCTCTTCGACGAGCGCCACCCCGAGCGCGGCGGTGTCCTCGAAGTGCCGGTAGAAGGCAGTCGGTGCGACGCCCACTGCCCGGGTCACCTCACGCAGGCCCAGACTGCTCAGGCTCTGGTGCTCCAGCAGCTGGAGCGCGGCGTCCAGCAGGGCCTGACGGGTTTTCAGCTTCTGGGTCCGGCGGATGCCGACGGTGTGACTCATGCCATTCAGTAAACAACTGTTCTCCGGAACGGGGAAGCGTCGGGCGGGTCTAGACTGACAAGTCAGTGAACATTCGTACTCTCAACTGCTCCTCGTGAGCCGGAGAGAGCTCACGGAAAGGCCGGACATGATCGTCCTCGTTGCCGCCCTGCTTCTGCTGGGGGTCGTCCTCGGAGCGGTGGTCCAGATCCCGCTCCCGCTGACCCTCGTCCTCGCCGCCGCGATCGGCTGCTGGCTGCTGGTCTTCGCGATGCGCGAACGGCTGAGCACGCAGCGCCGGTCCCGCTGACCCCGGCACGTTCGTACCCGCGGCCGATCCGCACCCACGACAGAGACGAAGGAGCCCGCACCATGACCCTCACCGCATTCGCCCGCCGCGCCACGTCCGGTACGGAAGCGGCCACCGAGGAGGGCGACGCCGCCCGCTCCACCCGGGACGCCGACGGTCTGGCCGTCGCCTCCTTCGTGCTCGGGTTGATCGGCCTCCTGGTGATGAACATCCTGCTCGGCCCGGTCGCCATCGTGATGGCGGTCATCGCCCTCGCCCGCTCCACCGCCCGCCGCGGCCGCGCCCTCCTCGGGCTCGCCCTCGGTATCGCCGATCTCGTCGTCCTGGCCTTCCTGGTCACCGGAAGCGGCACCGTCTCCTGGAGCTTCGGCAGCTGACCGACGGTGCGCCCCGGCCCCCTCCCGACCGGATCGGGACAGGTGGCGCAGCGCCCGTCCACCGCGCACGGGTACCGGACCGCTATGCGCCCGGCATGCGCCCCGCCACAGGCTCGTAGAATCGAGCCCACCATGGCTTACCTCGACCACGCCTCGACCACGCCGATGCTTCCGGAGGCGATCGCGGCGATGACCGCCCAGCTCGCCGTCACCGGCAACGCGTCATCACTGCACGCCGCCGGGCGCCGGGCCCGCCGTACCGTCGAGGAGTCGAGAGAGACCCTCGCCGACGCCCTCGGAGCACGCCCCAGCGAGGTGGTCTTCACCTCCGGCGGCACCGAGGCCGACAATCTCGCCGTGAAGGGCCTCTACTGGGCCCGCCGCGACGCCGACCCGCGGCGCACCCGCGTTCTCGCCGGTCCCGTCGAGCACCACGCGGTGCTGGACGCCGTCGACTGGCTCGCCGAGCACGAGGGCGCGACCGTCGAATACCTCCCCGTCGACACGTACGGGCGCGTCCACCCGGACGCACTGCGCGAGGCGATCGTGCGCAACCCCGACGATGTCGCGCTGGTCACCGTGATGTGGGCCAACAACGAGATCGGCACCATCATGCCGGTCCGTGAACTGGCCGCCGTGGCGAACGAGTTCGGCGTGCCGATGCATGCCGACGCGGTCCAGGCCTTCGGTCAGCTGGACGTCGACTTCGCCGGCTCGGGGCTGGCCGCGATGACCGTCAGCGCGCACAAGATCGGCGGCCCGTTCGGCATCGGCGCGCTGCTGCTCGGCCGCGAACACACCCCCGTACCCGTGCTGCACGGCGGCGGCCAGGAGCGGCATGTGCGCTCAGGGACCCTCGACGTGCCCGCCGTCGCCGCCTTCGCGGTGGCCGGACGGCTTGCCGCCGAACGGCGTGAGGAGTTCGCCCGCGAGATCGGCGGGCTCCGCGACGAGTTGGTCGCGGCCGTGCTGGCCGCGGTCCCCGACGCCATCCTCGGCGGCGACCCGGCCCCCGGCGGCCGGCTCCCGGCCAACGCCCACTTCACCTTCCCCGGCTGCGAGGGCGACTCCCTCCTGCTGCTGCTGGACGCCCAGGGCATCGAGTGCTCCACCGGCTCCGCCTGCACGGCGGGCATCGCCCAGCCCAGCCATGTGCTGCTGGCCACCGGCACCGATCCGGACCTGGCCCGCGGCACGCTGCGGTTCTCGCTCGGCCACACGTCGACCAAGCAGGACGTCGAGGACGTGGCACGGGCGATCGGGCCGGCGGTCGAGCGCGCCAGGACGGCGGGGCTCAGCTAGGGGGTGTCGGGTCCCCGGAGCCCTTCGTCGGGCCGGCAGCCGCCGTCCGTACCAGCTTGAGATACCGGTCCCAGTCCCAGTGCGGACCGGGATCGGTGTGGTCCGTGCCCGGCACCTCCACATGCCCGATGATGTGCTCGCGGTCCACCGGAATCCCGTACCGCCCGCATATCGCGGCCGTCAGCCGCGCCGACGACGCGTACATCGCCGCCGTGAAGTCCTGCGGCCGGTCCACGAACCCCTCGTGCTCGATGCCGACGCTGCGCTCGTTGTACGACCTGTTCCCGGCGTGGAACGCCACATCCAGCTCACGGATCATCTGCGCCACATGGCCGTCCCGGCGCACCACGTAGTGCGCCGCCGCCCCGTGGGCCGGGCTCTGGAAGACCTTGACCGCGCCGCGGTAGCTGCCCTGAGTGACGTGGATGACGACCCGGTCGATGTCGTAGTCGGCGGGGCGGTCCGCCCGCCGCCAGTTCGCCGTGGAGGCCGCTATCCACTCCGCCCGGGCGTAATCCAGCTCACCCGGCTTCCGGGGCTTGTCGATTCCCGGCAGCCGCCACCAGGCATGCTCCAGCTTCGTCCGCGCCAGCGCGGCCGTGCCCACGGCCGTGACGGCAGCGCCGATCAGCAGCCCGCGCCGGCTGATGCCGTGCTCCGACTTCGACCCCGCGGAGCCCTTGGCGCCCGCCGTCCCCTTGGTCCCCATGTGATCGACAACGCATATCCGCGAGCGTTCGGTTCCCGGTGACCCGTACCCTGGTGGAGCTATGAACCAGACTTCCCCGCGCCCCCTCCGGGTGCTCGCCGCCATGTCGGGCGGTGTCGACTCCGCCGTCGCAGCGGCCCGCGCCGCCGAGGCGGGCCACGACGTGACCGGTGTGCACCTCGCCCTCTCCGCGAATCCGCAGTCGTTCCGTACCGGAGCGCGCGGCTGTTGCACCATCGAGGACTCCCGCGACGCCCGCCGCGCCGCGGACGTCATCGGCATCCCGTTCTACGTCTGGGACCTGGCGGAACGCTTCCGCGAGGACGTCGTCGAGGACTTCATCGCCGAGTACGAGGCGGGCCGCACCCCCAACCCGTGCCTGCGCTGCAACGAGAAGATCAAGTTCGCGGCGTTGCTCGACAAGGCGCTCGCCCTCGGCTTCGACGCCGTCTGCACCGGCCACTACGCCACGGTCGTGCTGAACGAGGACGGCAGCCGTGAGCTCCACCGCGCCTCGGACATGGCCAAGGACCAGTCGTACGTCCTCGGCGTCCTGGACGAGAAGCAGCTCGCCCACGCGATGTTCCCGCTCGGCGACACCCTCACCACCAAGGAAGAGATCCGCGCCGAGGCAGAGGCCCGCGGCCTGGCCGTCGCGAAGAAGCCCGACAGCCACGACATCTGCTTCATCGCCGACGGCGACACCCAGGGCTTCCTGGCCGACCGCCTCGGCGGCAAGGCCGAGGGCGACATCCTCGACGAGTCCGGCAACAGGCTCGGCACCCATGAGGGCGCCTTCGGCTTCACCATCGGCCAGCGCAAGGGCCTGCGCATCGGTCACCCGGCCCCCGACGGCAAGCCGCGCTACGTCCTGGACATCTCCCCGGTGAACAACACGGTGACGGTCGGCCCGGTCGAGGCCCTCGACGTCACCGCGCTGACCGCCATCAAGCCCCGCTGGTGCGGTACCGCCCCGGTCGGCCCCGGCACCTACACCGCCCAGCTCCGCGCCCACGGAGGCGAGACCGAGGTGACCGCCGAGCTCGTGGACGGGACACTGAACGTCACCTTCACCGAGGCGGTACGGGGCGTGGCCCCCGGCCAGGCGGTCGTGCTGTACGACGGGACGCGGGTGGTCGGCTCGGCGACGATCGCGACGACGGTGCGGCGCACCGAAGCAGCGGTGGGCCAGGGCTGACCCCTGGCGAACACGCGCGGGAGTGTCCGGCGGCTCAGGGCCGGACACTCCTGGTGCTGGGACGCCTGGCGCGCGCGATCGCGTCCGCGAGGGCCCGGGTCGTCAGCCGGCCGGGGTGGTGCTGAAGCCGCCGATCAGGGCGTGCGTCGCCGAACTCGTCGATCCTGCCGAGAACTTCTGGGAATGTTCCGTTCGGTACGTGGGAACGAAGCCTGACGGTCACTCGGAGACGGTCTCCGTGTCGTAGAAGCAGAAGTGGTCCTTGATCGCGGCGACTTCGGGCTTCGGGTCCGGATAGGCCCAGACGAGATCGGCCGCGTCCGGCAGCGACCAGTAGGAGGCGTCTCCCTTGAACGGACAGTGGGTGTGGGTGTCCGACGCCGTCAGCAGTTCCGTACGGACGTCGGCCGGCGGCAGGTAGTAGCGCACCGGACAGCCCGTCTCGCGCAGTACGATCGGACGGCGGCTCTCGGCGAGCAGCTGACCGTCGCGCACCACGCGCACGTGCTCGGTGCCGGGTTCGACGGTGATGCGGTGTCCTGAGGTGGAAGTCATGTCAGGTGCAGCCGCTCCGTACGCCGATTTCTTCCCCCCTCCGTGGAGTGTCAGTGGCGCCGCATACGGTGGATCCATGAACATCTGCGTCTTCCTCTCCGCCGCCGACCTCGACGACCGCTACACCCAGCCCGCCCGTGAGTTCGCCGAACTGCTCGGCCGCGGCGGGCACACCCTGGTCTGGGGTGGTTCGGAGAGCGGGCTGATGAAGGTCGTCGCCGACGGGGTGCAGGAGTCGGGCGGCAGGCTCGTCGGGGTGTCGGTGGACTTCCTGGCCGCGAAGGCGCGTACCAACGCCGACGAGATGGTGATCGCGCTCGATCTCGCCGAGCGCAAGGCGCTGCTCCTGGAGAAGGCAGACGCGATCGTGATCATGGTGGGGGGTACCGGGACGCTCGACGAGGCCACCGAGATCCTGGAGCTGAAGAAGCACGGCAAGCACAACAAGCCGGTCGTCCTGCTGAACACGGCGGGTTTCTACGACGGGCTCCGGCAGCAGTTCCAGCGCATGGAGGACGAGGGCTTCCTGCCGCTTCCGCTCGCCGAGCTGGTGTTCTTCGCGAAGGACGGGGTCGGGGCCCTGGCGTACCTCGAGGAATGGTCCGGGCTGCAGTGAGCGGGCGGGTGGATGCGACCATGGGGCCATGTCCACTCATCTCATCACCGGCGCCGGCTCCGGCATCGGCGCAGCTGTCGCACGCCGTCTTCTGGAGCGGGGCGACGAGCTCGTGCTGCTGGCCCGTGACGCGGGCCGCGCCAAGGAGCTCGCCGCGCTCCACCCCGGCGCCCGCACGCTGGTCGGTGACCTCGGCAACCCGGACCGGCTCTCCTGGGCCTTCGCCCAGCAGTCCCTGCCGGAGCGGCTCGACTCGCTGCTGCACATCGCGGGCGTCGTGGAGCTCGGCCGGGTCGGCGACCTCACGCCCAAGGCATGGCACTTCCAGCTCAACGCCAACCTGGTCGCCCCCGCCGAGCTGACCCGGCTCTTCCTGCCGCAGCTACGGGTCGCCCAGGGGCATGTCGTCTTCGTCAACTCGGGCGCAGGGCTCAGCGCACACGCGGAGTGGAGTGCGTACGCCGCGAGCAAGCACGGCCTGAAGGCGCTCGCCGACTCGCTGCGCCACGAGGAGCACGAGAACGGGGTACGGGTGACCTCCGTCTACCCCGGGCGCACCGCCAGCCCCATGCAGGCCAAGGTCCACCGGCAGGAGGGCAAGGAGTACGACGCCTCCCGGTTCATCGACCCGGAGTCGGTGGCCACCACGCTGCTGATGGCGCTCGATCTGCCGCGGGACGCCGAGGTCAACGACCTGACGGTCCGCCCGGGGCACTGACCGGGACCTGGACAGGGCCCGGCGCAAGCGCTGTGCCGGGCCCGCCCCGCTACGGGCCCGGCGACCCGGACCGTAGGCTTCCTGCGTGAGCGAGAAAAGCAAGTTCAGCGGGTGCCGGGCCACCGGGATCGGGTCGATGCCCGGGGGAGACGCGCGGGAGGCGGCGAAGACCGTCACCGGGTCCTTCGCGGACGGTGAGGGCCTGCCCCATCTGCCGGAACTGCCCGCACGCGGGCCCGGCGCGGACATGATCGGGCGGACCGTCGGGTTGCTCGTCGACATGTACGGCCATGTCGAGCCGAGTGGCTGGCGGATCAGTGACCGGCCGGGCCGCGACACCCGCCGGGCCCGCTCCTGGCTCGGCGAGGACCTCGACGCCCTGGAGGAGTTCACCCAGGGGTACGAGGGGCCGCTCAAGGTCCAGGCCGTCGGCCCCTGGACGCTGGCCGCCGCGCTGGAGCGCCGGGGCGGCGAGGCAGCGCTCGGCGACCCGGGCGCCTGCCGCGATCTCGCGGGCTCCCTGACGGAGGGGCTGCGGAACCACCTCGCCGACGTACGGCGCAGGGTGCCCGGCGCGCAGGTGGTCCTGCAGCTCGACGAGCCGTCCCTGACCGGTGTGCTCCGTGGACAGATCCGGACGGCGAGCGGATACCGCACCTACCGGGCCGTGGACCGGCAGCTGGTGGAGGGCACGCTCCGCGATGTGCTGGCGGCGAACGGGGACGGCGCCACGGTCGTCCACACCTGCGCGCCCGACGTGCCGTTCGCGCTTCTCCGTCGCGCCGGGGCCGACGGCATTTCGTTCGACTTCTCCTTGCTCACCGAGCGTGAGGAGGAGGCGATCGGGGAAGCGGTGGAGGGCGGGACCCAGCTCTTCCTCGGTGTGGTGCCCGGCACCGACCCGGCTTCGGACGCATTGTCGGACCCGGGCGGTAGCGTCATGGGTGTCAGGACGCTGTGGCGCAGGCTGGGGCTGAATCCGGGGACTCTCGCCGAGTCGTCGGTGATCACCCCGTCGTGCGGCCTCGCGGGTGCGTCGCCCGCGTACGCGCGCGCCGCGCTCGCCCATTGCGCCCGGGCCGCGAGATCGCTCGCAGACAACCCTGAGTGACGGGTATCGGGTAACGGGAGGACGAGACGATGGCCGGCGGACAGCAGTCGGAAGTGCCCGTGGAGGTACAGGGGCGGCATGCGCTCCTCGCCGAGCAGATCGAGGAGCACCGCTTCCGCTACTACGTGAACGACCAGCCGGTCGTCAGCGACGCCGAGTTCGACCGGCTGATGCGCTCGCTGCAGAAGCTGGAGGACGAGTATCCGCAGCTGCGTACGCCCGAGTCGCCGACCCAGAAGGTCGCGGGGCCGTACCGGACGGAGTTCACCTCGGTCGAGCACCGCGAGCGGATGCTCTCCCTGGACAACGCCTTCGACGACAACGGGCTGGCGGTCTGGGCCGAGCGCGTCGCCAAGGACGTCGGCACGACCGACTACCACTTCCTGTGCGAGCTCAAAGTGGACGGCCTCGCGGTCAACCTCACCTATGAGCGGGGGGTGCTGACCCGCGCGGCGACCCGCGGCGACGGCCGCACCGGCGAGGACATCACCCCCAATATCCGGACGATCTCCGAGATTCCGCACCGGCTGAAGGGCGACCGGATCCCGGAGCTGGTCGAGATCCGCGGCGAGGTCTTCTTCCCGATGGAGGCCTTCGAGGCGCTGAACGCCCGGCTGGTGGCGGCCGACGACAAGCCGTTCGCCAACCCGCGCAACGCGGCGGCGGGTTCGCTGCGGCAGAAGGACCCGAAGGTCACCGCGGGCCGTCCGCTGCACATGGTGGTGCACGGCATCGGTGCCCGTGAGGGCTTCGGGATCGACCGTCTCTCGCACGCCTACGAGCTGTTGCACGAGTGGGGCCTGCCCACTGCCGGACACAACCAGGTGGTCGACTCCCTCGACGGTGTACGGGAGTTCATCGCGCACTTCGGCGACAACCGGCACTCCGTCGAGCACGAGATCGACGGCGTCGTCGTCAAGGTCGACGAGATCGCGCTCCAGGGCCGGCTGGGCTCCACCTCGCGCGCCCCGCGCTGGGCGATCGCCTGGAAGTACCCGCCGGAGGAGGTGAACACCAAGCTGGTGAACATCCGGGTCGGCGTCGGACGCACCGGCCGGGTCACTCCGTACGCGCAGGTCGTGCCGGTCGAGGTGGCGGGCTCCGAGGTCGAGTTCGCCACTCTGCACAACCAGAACGTGGTGAAGGAGAAGGGTGTCCTCATCGGCGACACGGTGGTGCTCCGCAAGGCGGGCGATGTGATCCCGGAGATCCTCGGCCCGGTCGTCGACCTGCGGGACGGCACCGAGCGGGCGTTCGTGATGCCGACCCACTGCCCCGAGTGCGGGACGGAGCTGCGGCCGATGAAGGAGGCCGACATCGACGTCCGCTGTCCCAACGCGCGCTCCTGCCCGGCCCAGTTGCGGGAGCGCGTCGCCTACCTCGCAAGCCGTAAGTGTCTGGACATCGACCACTTCGGCTACGTTGCAGCGGCCGCTCTGACCAGGCCGCTGGAGCCCGTGGAACCACCCATGAGCGACGAGGGCGATCTCTTCGGGCTGACCGTCGAGCAGCTGCTGCCGATCCGGGCCTATGTGCTCGACATGGACAGCGGGCTGCCCAAGCGCGACCCGAGGACCGGCGAGGAGAAGACCGCCCTGGTCTTCGCCAATCAGCACGGCGAGCCGAAGAAGAACGCCGTGGCGATGCTGGAATCCGTCGCCGCCGCCAAGGAGGCTCCCCTGGCCCGGATTCTCACCGGGCTGTCGATCCGTCATGTGGGTCCGGTCGCGGCCGCGGAGCTGGCCCGTCAGTTCCGCTCGATGGACCGCATCGAGGCGGCCACGGAGCAGGAGCTGGCCGACGCCGACGGGGTCGGACCCATCATTGCCGCCTCGGTCATCCAGTGGTTCGCGGAGGACTGGCACCGCGAGATCCTGCGCAAGTGGCGGGAGGCCGGGGTCCGGATGGCGGACGAGGCCGCGGGCGAGGACGAGGGGCCGCGGCCGCTCGAAGGACTCACCGTCGTCGTCACCGGCACGCTGGCCGACCACACCAGGGACGGTGCGAAAGAGGCTCTGCAGAGCCGGGGAGCCAAAGTCACCGGTTCCGTTTCGAAGAAGACCTCGTTCGTCGTGGTCGGCGACAACCCGGGCTCGAAATACGACAAGGCCATGCAGCTGAAGGTTCCGGTTCTGGACGGGGCAGGCTTCGCCGTGCTGCTCGAAGAAGGGCCGGAAGCGGCGCGCGCGGCGGCTGTGCCTGTCGCCGGGCCGGTTGAGGAGTAGCGGGCCGCGGTGGCA
The DNA here is from genome assembly GCF_042801455.1 of Streptomyces sp. NPDC057565. Classification (NCBI taxonomy): domain Bacteria; kingdom Bacillati; phylum Actinomycetota; class Actinomycetes; order Kitasatosporales; family Streptomycetaceae; genus Streptomyces; species Streptomyces sp. NPDC057565. The sequence continues at coordinate 108,725 of NZ_JBHVFU010000011.1, forward strand.
CCGGACGGGTTTCGGGACGGGACAGGACGCGATACGGAACGGGCTCGTCCGGGCAAGGGAGCCCGGTCGGGGACGTTCGAGTTCACCCGTTCGGCGCATAACCGACGCTGACGGATAGTCGGATTGCATTCGGGCAAGAGCTGTAGAGCGCTGCCCGTAGGGGGTTTCGCGGCCTACTGTTGAGTCCTGCGCTTGCCGAGCCCCGGCTGCACGACCGCCGTGGGGCCATGGTGGCATGGGAGCGGGACAACAGGTGACATCGGCACCGCCGGCTGTGAGAGGGACGGAATGAAACCGACCGAGAGCGCCGCACCGGTGTCGCGGCTGCAAGGTTTCGTCGGCCTCACCCCCAAAGTGGGTGCCGTCGTCATGGCGATCGCCACTGTCCAGCTCGCGACCGGTTTCTACCGGACTGTGAGCGACGGGCACGCGCTCTTCCCGGACGGCGCGGCCGGCTGGTCGCTCGCCGTCCTCACCGGAATCATCGTCGGCCATCTGGTGGCCCTCGGGCGCGACCGCTGGTGGGGCGGGACCGGATCCGGTGCCGCCCTCACCCTGGCCGTCCTGCTGCTCTACGGCTGGGTGGCCGCCGGGCTCGTCAGCATGGTCGTCGTCGTCCTCGTCGGTGTGGCACGAAGACACCGCTGGTCGCAGGGGTTGCTGCACGGGGCGGTCGACATTCTGGGGATAGGGGCGGCGGCGCTGGTCCTCGCCGCGTTCGGTGAGTTGCAGACCGTCGAGTCGCCCTGGCAGCCACTCGACTGGGGCATCGACGCAGCCCCGGAAGTCCTCCTCGCCGCCGCCACCTACCTCCTCGTCACCCGGGTCCTCCTGTGGTACGCGCGGGCACACCAGGGCGGCGGACTGCCGACCGTCGCACGCACGGCCCTGCTGCGGCAGGGGCTCGTCGCGGTCGCCCTGCTCGGCATCGCCCCGCTGATCTGTGTCGTCGCGATGGCCGCCCCCGTCCTGCTGCCGCTCTTCGCGGTCCCGCTGATCGCCCTGGACTCCACCCTCTGGATCGCCCGGGCCAGAGCCGAGGAGCAGCTGCGGGACCCGCTGACCGGACTGCCCAACCGGCAGTGGATGCTGGAACGGACCTGGACGGCCCTGGAGGACGCCGAGAGCATCGGTGCCAGAACCGCCCTCGTCCTGATCGACCTCGACCGGTTCCGGGCCGTCAACGACACCCTCGGTCATCTGGCGGGGGACCGCCTGCTGCTGCAGATAGCGGAACGGCTCCGGCTGGCCCTGCCGCGCGGAGCGGAGGCCGCGCGGCTCGGCGGCGACGAGTTCGCCGTACTGCTCCCGACCGCGGACTCCACCACCAGCGCCCAGCGTGTCGCCCGCCATCTGGTCGCCGAGCTCTCCTCACCACTGGACCTCGACGGACTCACTCTGGTGCTGGAGGCCAGTGCCGGTGTCGCCGTCTACCCCGAGCACGCACTGGACGCCGAAGGGCTGCTCAGGCGCGCCGACGTGGCGATGTACCAGGCCAAGCGGGACCGTACGGGCGTCGAGGTGTACGAGTCGAAGCGGGACAGCAACACCCCGGACCGGCTCGGTCTCCTCGGTGATCTGCGGCGCGCCCTGGACGCCGGTGAGGTGGAGCTCCACTACCAGCCGAAGGTCCGCTTCGACGGGCAGGTGGCCGGACTCGAGGCGCTGGTGCGCTGGGTGCATCCGGAGCGCGGGCGGGTCCCTCCGGACGAGTTCATCGCCATCGCCGAGTCGTCGGGCCTGATGCCGCACCTCACCGAGTACGTGCTGGAGACGGCGCTGGCGCAGGTCGCCCGGTGGAGGGCCCAGGGGCTGCTCGTCCCCGTCGCGGTCAACGTCTCCCCGCGCGACGTCCACACCCCCGGCTTCGCGGGCGGCGTCGCGGCCCGGCTCGCCCGGCACGGCGTTCCTCCCGGCTCCCTGCAGCTGGAAATCACGGAACACGTGCTGCTCGAGGACCCGCAGCGCGCCGCGGACACGCTGGCCGGGCTGACCGGGCACGGCGTGAAGATGTCCCTCGACGACTTCGGTACGGGTTACTCCTCGCTGGTCCACCTGCGCCGGCTGCCGGTCAGCGAGCTGAAGATCGACCGGTCGTTCGTGGCGCGGCTGGCTGTCGACCAGGAGGACGCGGAGATCGTCCGCTGCACGATCGACCTGGCCCACTCGCTGGGCCTGCTGGTCGTCGCCGAGGGCGTCGAGGACGACGAGACGTGGGAGCGGCTGCGGGACCTGCGCTGCGACGCGGTGCAGGGGTGGCTGGTGGCCGCCGCGATGCCGCCGCAGGAGACGACGGCCTGGCTGAGGGCGCGCGGCGAGCACGGCTGGCGTCGGCCGGCCGAGCTGGCAGCCGCAGCCGCAGCCGCAGCCGCAGCTGCGGCCGCAGCTGCGGCTGCGGCGAGGGGGACGGCCGAGCTTGAGCCGCGGTCCCCCGGGCGAGGGGTCCCCTCGCGTCCGGCGACGACGTGAGCGGGCGGGCCGGCCGGTAGGAGAGGAGAGCCCGGAACGCACGGGTGGCGTCCTGTCCTCGTTCTCCCCCACGGCATCGACGACACCTCACACGCACGGGGGGACCTTCGCGACGGGCCCGACCGGCCCCGATACGCGCAGAACAGAGCCGGGTGTTCCCCGGGTGGCGGCCCCTCCCATGGCGGACCCCATAGGATTGGGGCCAAAACCACAACACTCACCCCTGAGGATCGCTGCATGCCTGGCATCACGCGCGAGGAGGTCTCCCACCTCGCCCGGCTGGCGCGTCTGGAACTGAAGGGCGAAGAGCTCGATCACTTCGCCGGTCAGCTCGACGACATCATCGGCGCGGTCGCCCGCGTCTCCGAGGTCGCCGACCAAGACGTACCGCCGACCTCCCACCCGCTGCCGCTGACCAACGTCATGCGCGCGGACGAGGTCCGTCCGTCGCTCACCCCCGAGCAGGCGCTTTCCGGCGCCCCGGCCCAGGAGCAGCAGCGTTTCAAGGTGCCGCAGATCCTGGGGGAGGACTAGAAGTCATGACGGACAACAGCTCCATCATCAAGCTCACCGCCGCCGAGATCGCCGCGAAGATCGCCTCCGGTGAGCTCACGGCCGTCGAGGTCACCGAGGCGCACCTGGCCCGGATCGACGCGGTCGACGAGAAGGTCCACGCCTTCCTGCACATCGACCGTGAGGGCGCGCTCGCGCAGGCCCGCGCCGTCGACGCGAAGAAGGCGGCGGGCGAGAAGCTCGGCCCGCTGGCCGGTGTCCCGCTCGCGCTCAAGGACATCTTCACCACGAAGGACATGCCGACCACCGTCGGCTCGAAGATCCTTGAGGGCTGGGTCCCGCCGTACGACGCGACCCTGACCAAGAAGCTGAAGGCGGCCGACGTCGTCATCCTCGGCAAGACCAACATGGACGAGTTCGCCATGGGGTCCTCCACCGAGAACAGCGCCTTCGGACCGACCGGCAACCCGTGGGACCTCACCCGCATCCCGGGCGGCTCCGGCGGTGGCTCCTCGGCCGCCCTCGCGTCGTACGAGGCCCCCCTCGCCATCGGTACGGACACCGGCGGTTCCATCCGCCAGCCCGCCGCCGTCACCGGGACCGTCGGCGTCAAGCCCACCTACGGCGGCGTCTCCCGCTACGGCATGGTCGCCTTCTCGTCCTCTCTCGACCAGGGCGGCCCCTGCGCCCGCACGGTCCTGGACGCAGCCCTCCTGCACGAGGTGATCGCCGGACACGACCCGCTGGACTCGACGTCCATCGACGCCCCGGTCCCGCCCGTCGTCGAGGCCGCCCGCAACGGCAGCGTCGACGGCATGCGCATCGGTGTCGTCAAGCAGTTCTCCGGCGAGGGTTACCAGGCCGGTGTCGTCCAGCGCTTCAACGAGTCGGTCGAGCTGCTGAAGTCGCTCGGCGCGACGATCGTCGAGCTGGACTGCCCGTCCTTCGACCTGGGTCTGTCGGCGTACTACCTGATCGCGCCGTCCGAGTGCTCGTCCAACCTGGCCCGCTTCGACGCCATGCGCTACGGCCTGCGGATCGGCGACGACGGCACGAAGTCCGCCGAGGAGGTCACCGCGCTCACCCGCGAGGCCGGCTTCGGCGACGAGGTCAAGCGCCGCATCATCCTGGGGACGTACGCACTGAGCTCCGGCTACTACGACGCGTACTACGGCTCGGCGCAGAAGGTCCGCACGCTCATCACGCGGGACTTCGAGAAGGCCTTCGAGCAGGTGGATGTCATCGTCTCCCCGACGACCCCGACCACCGCCTTCCCGATCGGCGAGCGTGCCGACGACCCGATGGCGATGTACCTGGCCGACCTGTGCACCATCCCGACCAACCTGGCCGGCAACTCCGCCATGTCGCTGCCCTGCGGTCTGGCACCGGAGGACGGCCTGCCGGTCGGTCTGCAGATCATCGCCCCCGCCATGAAGGACGACCGGCTGTACAAGGTCGGGGCCGCAGTCGAGGCCGCCTTCGTGGAAAAGTGGGGGCACCCGCTGCTGGAGGAGGCTCCGTCACTGTGAGCGCACTGACCAAGGCCAAGGGCTTCAAGAAGTCCAAGACCGGTACGTACCTGTCCATCGGCACCACCGCCTTCGGCGCGATCGGCGTGCTCAAGCAGGCCAAGAAGGCACGCTCCGAGCACGACACGCTCCGGCTGGTCGACGCCGTCGTCTCCGCTGCCGCCATCGCCACCGGCATCGCTCTGCTCTTCCGGGAGCTGAAGCGCCTGGGCGACGACGACGTACTGCTGGGTTGAGAGGGAAAGTTTCACCGTGACTGTCACTGACCTGGTGCCGTACGAGGACGCCCTCGCGACGTACGACCCCGTCATGGGCCTTGAGGTCCATGTCGAGCTCGGCACCAAGACCAAGATGTTCTGCGGCTGCTCGACCGAGCTGGGCGCGGAGCCGAACGCGCAGACCTGCCCGACCTGCCTCGGCATGCCCGGTTCGCTCCCGGTCGTCAACGCGATCGGCGTCGAGTCCGCCATCAAGATCGGTCTCGCGCTCAACTGCGAGATCGCCGAGTGGTGCCGCTTCGCCCGGAAGAACTACTTCTATCCGGACATGCCGAAGAACTTCCAGACCTCGCAGTACGACGAGCCGATCGCCTACAACGGCTATCTGGACGTCCAGCTGGAGGACGGCGAGACCTTCCGGGTGCAGATCGAGCGCGCCCACATGGAGGAGGACACCGGCAAGTCGCTGCACGTCGGCGGCGCCACCGGCCGTATCCACGGCGCGTCCCACTCGCTGCTCGACTACAACCGCGCGGGCATTCCGCTCATCGAGATCGTCACCAAGCCGATCGAGGGAGCGGGCGCGCGTGCCCCCGAGGTCGCGAAGGCGTACGTCGCCGAGCTGCGCGAGCTCATCAAGGCGCTCGGCGTCTCCGAGGCCCGCATGGAGCAGGGCCAGATGCGCTGCGACGTGAACCTGTCGCTGCGCCCGAACGGCACCGAGACGTTCGGTACGCGCTCCGAGACAAAGAACGTGAACTCGCTGCGTTCCGTCGAGCGTGCCGCCCGCTACGAGATCCAGCGCCACGCCGCGGTGCTGAACTCCGGCGCCGCGGTGGTGCAGGAGACCCGGCACTTCCACGAGGAGGACGGCTCCACCACGGCCGGCCGCATCAAGGACAACGCCGAGGACTACCGCTACTTCCCGGAGCCGGACCTGGTGCCTGTCGCTCCTGCCCGCGACTGGGTCGAGGAGCTGCGCAAGGGACTTCCCGAGCTGCCGCGCGTACGCCGCAACCGGCTGCGCGAGGAGTGGGGCGTCTCCGAGTTCGACATGCAGTCGATCCTCAACGCGGGCGCGGTCGACCTGATCGTCGCCACGACCGAGGCGGGCGCCCCGTCCGACCAGGCCCGCAAGTGGTGGATGGGCGAGCTGGCCCGTCACTCCAACGAGACCGGTACCGCCCTGGACGAGCTGGCGATCACGCCGGCGCAGGTCGCCCGGGTGACCGAGCTCGTCGCCTCCGGCGACCTCAACGACAAGCTGGCGCGCCAGGTCATCGAGGGCGTCCTCGCGGGCGAGGGCGACCCGGACGCCGTCGTCGAGAAGCGCGGCCTGAAGGTCGTCTCGGACGAGGGCGCGCTGGGCACGGCCGTCGACGAGGCCATTGCCGCCAACGCGGCCATCGCGGACAAGATCCGCGGCGGGAAGGTCGCGGCGGCGGGCGCGCTCGTCGGCGCGGTCATGAAGGCCACCCGCGGCCAGGCGGACGCGGCCCGCGTCCGCGAACTCATCCTGGAGAAGCTCGGCGTCGAAGGCTGAGCCCTTCCTGCCGCTGCACGCAGATGAAGGGGCGGTGCACCCGTTGACCGGGTGCACCGCCCCTTCCTGTTCCTCTCGCGCCCGGAGAAAGTCCGCTGTACACCGTCACCACCGAAATCGTCTCCGTCGCGCTGCTCCTCGCGGTGCTGGTGTTCGCCGTCGTACGCCCCGGAGGGCTGCCCGAGGCGACCGTCGCTGTACCCGCGGCCCTGCTGGTCGTCGTCATCGGCGCCGTGCCGTTCGCCGAGGCCCGGGCTCAGATCGGCGGCCTGCTGCCGGTGGTCGGCTTCCTCGCCGCCATTCTCGTGCTGGCCCAGCTCTGTGCCGACGAAGGACTGTTCGTGGCCGCCGGTCATCTGGTGGCCCGGCTCTGCCGAGGGCGGACCGGGCCGCTGCTCGGCGGGGTCTTCGTCGTCGCCGCGCTGATCACGGCCGTGCTCAGCCTGGACGCGACGGTGGTCCTGCTGACACCCGTCGTCCTCGCCACGGCCGCCCGCGTGGGCGCCCGTCCCCGCCCGTACGTCTACGCCTGCGCCCATCTCGCCAACTCGGCGTCCCTGTTGCTTCCCGTCTCCAACCTCACCAACCTTCTGGCGTTCACCGCGAGCGGCCTCTCCTTCACCCGCTTCGCCGCGCTGATGACCCTGCCGTGGCTGGCGGCGATCGCCGTCGAGTACGTCGTCTTCCGCCGCGTCTTCGCCGCCGACCTGGCAGCGGGCGCGCACCCGCCGGAGCCGGACGAGGGCGGGCCGGGCGTCCCGGTGTTCACCCTCGTCGTCCTCGCCGCGACGCTGGCGGGCTTCGTCGTCACCTCGTTCGCGGGAGCGGAACCGCTGTGGGCGGCGCTGGCCGGGGCGACTGTTCTCGCGGTCCGCGCGCTGGGACAGCGGAAGACCACGGTCAAGGGGCTGGTGCACGCCGCTCACCCGCTGTTCTGTCTGTTCGTGCTCGCCCTGGGCGTCGTCGTCAAGGCGGTCGTCGACCACGGCCTCGGCACCGGGATCGGCGCACTCCTGCCCGACGGCTCGTCACTGCCCGCGCTGCTGGCGGTGGCCACGGTGGCGGCGGTGCTCGCCAACCTGATCAACAACCTGCCCGCGATCCTGGCCCTGCTCCCGGTTGTCGCGGCGGCCGGACCGGGACCGCTGCTCGCCGCCCTGATCGGGGTCAACCTCGGCCCGAACCTCACCTACGTCGGCTCGCTCGCGACCCTGCTCTGGCGCCGCATCCTGCACACCCACGGTGCCGCGCCCGAGCTCGGCCACTTCACCAGGCTCGGGCTGCTGACCGTACCGGGGACCCTGGCCGCGTCGACGCTCGCACTGTGGGGAGCGCTGCACACGATCGGGGTGTGACCGGCATTCTCACCGGGTAAGCGGGTTGGACTTTCCCGGGCGACCTCTTGGACGTTCACCGCCGGGCCGTGCGGTGGCCTTTCCGCAGCCACCTGACTTCATTAGCTTCCCGGCTGTACGACCGGACTCGGGAGGCTCAACTTGACCACGGACATTTCACGGCGACGGCTCTTCGCGCTCGGTGGCGGCGCGCTCGGCGTCGCGGCGGCCGGTTCGCTGCTGCCGCCGTCGCTGCAGGCCGCGATGGCCGCACAGCCTTCGCCTGCGGCGGGGTCCGGCGGCGGGCTCGGGGACATCAGGCATGTGGTGATCCTGATGCAGGAGAATCGTTCCTTCGACCACTACTTCGGGACCCTGCGCGGCGTACGCGGGTTCGGCGACCGCAATGCCATCGAGCTGCCCTCCGGAAAGCCGGTCTTCGAGCAGCCGGGCGCGGCCGGCACCTCCGTGCTGCCCTTCCCGGTCCGGGACGCCGCCGCGACGCAGAAGAAGGACCTCCAGTACATCGGCGCCCTCGACCACTCCTGGAGCGGCGGCGGCAAGGCATGGGCCGGCGGCTGGATGAACGGCTGGGTGACCGCGAAGACGGCCGCCACCATGGCGTACTACGACCGCCGCGACATCCCGCTGCACTACGAACTGGCCGACACCTTCACCGTCTGCGACGCCTACCACTCGTCCATCCACACCTCCACCAGCCCCAACCGCAACCACCTGTGGAGCGGGAAGACGGGCTTCGAGGCGAACGGCAAGCGGGCGGTCGGCAACGACGCGTACAGCGAGGGAACCCATCCGGGGTACGACTGGTCCACGTACGCGGAGCGGCTGGAGAAGGCCGGGCACAGCTGGAAGACGTACACCGAGTGGGAGAACTTCACCGACAACCAGATCGAGTTCTTCGCCACCTTCAAGGCGATCGCCCGCAAGGCGCTGGCGAAGACCGGTGGCCACACCTACATGGAGTCCTTCTACGCGGCCGTCCGCGACACGGACGACGCGGCGGAGCGGGCCAGGCTGCTCGGTCTGCTGGAGGACGGTGTCGCCACGCTGACGGACACGGAACGCAGCCTCTTCGAGCGGGCGCTGCGCCGGGTCGAGACCGGCACGCTGGCCGACGCGTTCGCCGCGGACGTGGCGGCGGGCACACTGCCCGAGGTCTCCTACCTGGTGCCGTCGGCGGTCGACTCGGAGCACCCGAGTGTCTCCTCCCCGATCCACAGCGCGACGATCGTCTACAAGGTCCTGGACGCGCTGGGCAAGCACCCCGATGTGTGGCGGCACACCGCCGTCATCATCAACTACGACGAGAACGACGGCTTCTTCGACCACGTCCCGCCGCCCGTGGCACCGCCCGAGGTGACCGAGGAACAGTGGGACTCCAAGCCCACCGGCCTCGGTGTGCGGGTGCCGCTGCTCGTCGTGTCGCCGTGGACCGTGGGCGGCTACGTCTGCTCCGAGGTCTTCGACCACACCTCGGTGATCCGCTTCCTGGAGCGGTGGACGGGTGTGCAGGAACCGAACATCAGTGACTGGCGGCGCACCGTCACCGGCGATCTGACCTCTGCGTTCGACTTCACGCGCGGGCTGCGCAGGCCCGAGGTGGAGCAGCCCGGCGCCATTCCGGCGTTCAGTGGACGCTGGCAGCCGAAGCCGCCGGCCGTCCAGCAGATGCCCGTGCAGGAGCCCGGCGTCCGGCCCGCCCGCCCGCTGCCGTACCAGCCGGACGCCCAGTCGACCGTGGCGAACGGGGCAGTGCGGGTGGCCCTCAGCAACACGGGCCGTTCATCGGCACACTTCGCGCTGTACCCGTACGCGGGCGAGTTCTCCGTACCGCAGCACCAGGATGTACGGGGCACGGCGCAATGGACGGTCCCCCTGACCGGCGACGCGTACCGGTTCACGGTGACCGGACCGAACGGCTTCCGGCGCGAGTTCGCAGGACCCGCCACCGGCGGACCCGAGGTCGCCACCTGGATCGACGCCCACGAGCGCGATCTGCACGTCACCCTGCGCAACACGGGGCAGCGGACGCTCACCTTCACCGTCCGGCCGCTCGGGTACGTCGACGAGGCGGACCTGCGCGACTGGACCCGGACCATCAAGGTCAAGCCCGGCCGGAGCCGTACGGTCGTCCACTCGGCCGCCGACGCGCACGGCTGGTACGACCTGTCCGTCTCCGTCGACGGGGACGACGTGTTCCGCCGCCGGCTGATGGGGCACATCGAGAACGGCCGGGCGAGCGTCTCGGGCTGACCGCCGGACACCACCGCGGAACCGTGCCGCGTGCGACGGGCGTATTCACGATCACGGCTGAACCGATCGAGAACTGGTCCGGCGTCACGACGGGGTCCACCCCGGACGAGGCGGACCCCGTCGTCCTGGAGTGCGCCCGCCTGCTCGCCGCCGAACCGGGCGGCGAGCAGACCGTCCCGCTGACCTTCGCCCTGGTGGGCATGGCGCCGTACATCGTCGGGCGGGCTGCCGTCGACGCGCTCGGCGCCGCGGCGCAGGCTCTGGAGACGCGACCGTGCGCACGAGATGCATCCGTATCTCACGGAGGGGCGAGGCGCCGGGGGCGACGCGCGGTCGGTGTCCGGCCGCGCGTGTAGGGGAAATATCAGTCCCTGTGAGCATCGCCACGAAACGGGCAAAGGATCACCGCCGGCTGCCAGAGTGACGATTCTCAGGTCATGTGTTCTTTGCGGGCCGTTCATCAGATCTCCCGAAAAAGATCCACGAACCACCAGGGAGCACATCCGTTGGCTGCCATCGCCCGCTGGTGCATCAGGCACCGTCTCCTCGCTGTCCTCATCTGGCTGCTCGCCCTCGGCGGCGCGGCCACCGCGGCGGGGTTCGCGGGGTCCGCCTACTCCAACGACTACGAGGTGCCCGGCACCGAGTCCGGGCGGGCGACCGAACTGCTGAAGAGCGGATTCACGGACCTCGGCGGTGACACCGACACCGTCGTCTGGCACACCACCGACTCCACCGTCCGGGCCGCCGACGTCCGGCAGACGATGACCCGGACCCTCCACGCGATCGAGCAACTGCCCGGCGTCGGCGGCGTCACCGGGCCCTACGGGGGCTCCGGCGCGGGGCAGATCAGCGCGGACGGACACACCGCCTACGCCACGATCACCTTCGACCAGCAGGCCGACGACATCCCGGTGCAGCAGGCCCGGGCCGTCGTCGACACCGCGAAGGCGGCCGCCGGCGACGGACTCCAGGTGGAGCTGGGCGGCTCCGCCGTCGCCCTCACCGAGGCACCGTCCGCCCATCTCAGCGAGGCCATCGGAGTGGTCGTCGCCGCGGTCGTCCTCTTCCTCGCCTTCGGCTCGCTCGCCGCCAGCCTGCTGCCCATCGCCACCGCCCTCGTCTCGGTCGGAACGGCGTACGCGGGCATCGTGCTGCTCGGGCACCTGATGACCGTCGCCGACTTCGCTCCCATGCTCGGCATGCTGATAGGCCTTGGCGTCGGCATCGACTACGCGCTGTTCATCGTCACCCGGCACCGCAGCGGACTGCGGCGCGGCATGTCGGTCGCGGAGGCGGCGCAGAACGCCGTCGCGACGACCGGGCGCGCCGTCGTCTTCGCCGGAGCCACCGTATGCATCGCACTGCTCGGCATGCTCATCCTGCGGCTCGGGTTCCTCAACGGCGTCGCGATCGCCGCCTCGCTCACCGTGGTGCTGACCGTGGCCGCCTCGGTGACCCTGCTGCCCGCGCTGCTCTCCTTCATCGGGATACGGGCGCTGAACCGGCGCGAGCGCAAGCAACTCGCCGAGCACGGACCACAGCCCGAGCTGCCCACCGGTTTCGCCGCGCGCTGGTCGGCGTTTGTCGAACGCCACCCCAAACTGCTCGGCGCGGTTGCCGCCGTGGTGATGCTCGTCCTCGCACTGCCCACGTTCGCGCTCCACCTCGGCAGCTCCGACCAGGGCAACAACGCCGCGTCGTCCACCACCCGGCAGGCGTACGACCTGCTGGCCGACGGATTCGGGCCCGGCGTCAACGGCCCGCTGACCATCGCCGCGCAGCTCGACGGGGCCGACGACCGGCTCGCGATGGACGGTCTGCCCGCCACCCTCCGGGCCATCGACGGTGTCGCTTCGGTCAGCCACGTCACGTACAACAACAGCGGCGACGCGGCGTTCGTCACCGTCGTCCCGGCCTCGTCGCCGCAGTCGCGGGAGACCAGCGCACTCGTCGACCGGCTGCGCACGGACGTCCTGCCGCACACCGAGGAGAACACCTCACTGCACGCGTACGTGGGCGGTGCGACGGCCGGCTACGACGACTTCGCCCGGATCATCATCGGCAAACTCCCGCTCTTCGTCGGCGCCGTCATCGGGCTCGGCTGCCTGCTCCTGCTGCTGGCGTTCCGGTCGATCGGCATCCCGCTGAAGGCAGCCGCGATGAACGTGGCCGCCGTCGCCTCCTCCTTCGGCGTCGTCGTCGCGATCTTCCAGTGGGGGTGGGGGAGCGAACTGCTGGGGCTGGGCAGCGCCGGACCCATCGAACCCTTCCTCCCGGTCATCATGGTCTCCGTGCTCTTCGGCCTCTCCATGGACTACCAGGTGTTCCTCGTCGGCCGGATGTACGAGGAGTGGCTGGAGACCGGCGACAACCGGCGGGCGGTCCGGGTCGGCCTCGCCGAGACCAGCCGGGTGATCAACTCCGCCGCGGTGATCATGATCTCCGTCTTCCTCGCCTTCGTCCTCAGCGGAGACCGAGTCATCGCGATGTTCGGCATCGCACTTGCCGCCGCGGTCGCCCTGGACGCCTTCGTCCTGCGCACCCTGCTGGTTCCCGCCCTGATGCACATGCTGGGCGGCGCCAACTGGTGGCTGCCGCGCCGGCTGGACCGATGGCTTCCGCGCATCAGCATCGAGCCGCCCGACTGCCGGGCCCCGCATGCGAAAATTCTTTCGGCGCGCAGCAGCGAGGACGACGAACCGGCCGCGCAGCGCGTCCACTGACGAGGCAGTTGGAGGAGCACGATGTTCGCGGTATCCCTGGGTGACGACGGTGCGGAACTGCGCCCGCTGGAAGTCTGGCAGGCGGAGGAGTTCCTCGCGCACATCGACCGGGCTCGCGAGCTCGTCGACCCGTGGATCCCGTTCGCGGCCTTCGCCACCGATCTCGAATCGGCGCGCGCCCTGCTGCAGCGGTACGCCGACAAGCAGGCGGCCGACACGGGCCGGCTGTACGGCATCTGGCTGGAAGGCACGCTCGTCGGCGGCGTCCTCTTCCGGATCTTCGACACCGAGTCGGGGAACTGTGAGGTCGGCTGCTGGCTGGAGTCCGCGGGAGAGGGGCGCGGTCTGGTGACCCGGGCGGTGCGGAAGCTGATCGACTGGGCGGTCGAGGAGCGCGGGATGCACCGCGTGGAGTGGGTCGCGTCCTCCGCCAACACCCGCAGTGTCGCGGTCGCGAAGCGGCTCGGTATGACGCGCGACGGGGTACTCCGCGAGAGCTACCCGTACCGGGGGACGCGGCACGACTCGGAGATCTGGTCCGTGCTGGCACCCGAGTGGCGCGCCCAGCAGGGCTGAGACGGGGCTGCTGCCCGGTGCGGGTCCACTCCGGGCCGGGCGGTATCGGACCGGCCGTGGACGTTAAGAGGGTTCTCATCCGGGCCGCCTAGCGTGCGGCGCATGAACCCCACGACGTCCAAGACCACCGAAGCCCCTACCACCGAGGCACCCGAAGCCACGGACGCGACATCCGCGACGCTCGCGAAGGGCGCGTCGGACGCCTCCGACGTGTCGGACGAGGCGGGAGGCGAAGCCGAGGGCGGGCGGGTGCCGGGCGACGGCGACGGTCCCGGTCACGACAGCGGCGCCGATACCGACTCCGATCCGGACCTCGACTTCGATCCGAAGGACGACGATGTCGACCGGGCGCCGTCGGGGCTCGGCGCGGCCGCCGCGGCCGTCGTCGCCGCCGGCCTCGGCGTCGTCGGCCTCACCGGGGCATGGTCGGGCCGGGTCGCCGCCGAGCGGGAGACCCTGCTGGGCCAGATGAAGACCGCCTCCGGTGGCTCCGTGGCCCAACAGATCTCCGAGATCTACGGCGACGCCTGGCACTCCACCGCCCTCGTCAACGGCCTCTTCGCGCTCCTCGCCGTGCTGGTCGGCGTCTTCGCCCTGGTCCGCCCGGCGTTCGGCGCACCCGCCAAGGACCCGCAGCCCGGCTGGGTCCGCGCCGTGGCGACCGCCGGAATCGCACTCGGTGTCCTCGGCGTACTGATCTCCGTCGGCATGTACTTCGACCTCATCGTCGCCCTGCCGACCGCGAGCGCTGCCGGCTGAGACAGGCGGTCGGGCCGCAGCCGGTGCGGGTGATCGGGCCGCCGCGAGGGATGGCCGATCGGCCAGTACGCACCGACCGGCGCTCCTCTAAGGCATCCACCCGGGGGGTCTTGGTCCGGATGCGGCACCTGCCGCCTGCGACTAAGGCCCCCCGCCCCGCAGAGATGCGGAAGTCGCCCGATGCGGCGACACCCCCTGGAAGACGAAAGTAGAGGCACGGCAGAGGACGAGCCCGGCAGAACCGGGCCCGTCGCACCAACTGCCCCTCCACCGGGCCCCACCGGGCCGTCGACATCCAGGAGAACCACATGTACGCGTACGACCTCCACAAGATCAGGGAAGCCGAACTCCTGCACCGGGCCGAGCGCGAGCGCGTCCTCCGACAGGTCCGCCGGGACCGCCGCGCCGCTCGCCGATCCGGACGCAAGGAGGACGAGGGGGCGGTGAGTTCGCTACGGAACCGGTTCGTCCACGCCGCGTAACGGGCGTGCGATGAGTACCGATTTCCCTCTCGCCGTCACGGTGTCGCACCCATGTGCGATGCTCGGCGACGTGGAGACCAGGTCTGTCAGTCCCGTGTTCGTCGGTCGCGCAGGCGAACTCACCTCGCTCACCGATGCGCTCGTCCGCGCCACCGCCGGACACCCCGACAGCGCCGGGGCGCCCGGCGGAGAACCGCAGGCGCTGCTCATCGGTGGCGAGGCCGGCGTCGGCAAGACGCGGCTGGTCGAGGAATTCCTGATCGAGGCCGGCCGCCGCGACGCCGCCGTCGCCGTCGGCGGCTGCGTCGAGATCGGCGCCGACGGGCTGCCGTACGCCCCGTTCTCCACGGCCCTGCGCGCCCTGCGCCGCACCCTGCCCGACGAGATGGCCGCAGCCTGTGCCGGGCAGGAAGGCGAACTGGCCCGGCTCCTCCCCGAACTCGGCGAGGCCGACCGGGACGCCACCGACGAGCACGGCACCGCACGGCTCTTCGAGCTCACCGCCCGGCTGCTGGAACGCATCTCTGCGGACCGGCCCGTCGTTCTCGTCCTGGAGGACCTGCACTGGGCCGACGCCTCCACCCGCCACCTCCTCGCCTATCTCTTCCGCACGCTGCGCAGCGGCCGCCTCGTCGTCATCGGCACCTACCGGGCCGACGACGTCCACCGCCGCCACCCCCTGCGCCCCCTCCTTGCCGAACTGGACCGCCTCCGCACCGTCCGCCGGATCGAACTCGCCCGGTTCAACCGCGCCGAGGTCCGTCGTCAGCTCACCGGCATCCTCGCGGCCACCCCCGAACCCGCCCTCGTGGACGAGATCTTCGAACGCTCCGACGGCAACGCCTTCTTCGTCGAAGAGCTCGCCTGCAGCCTGGAGTGCGGCGACAGCGCCGGACTCTCCGACTCGCTCCGCGACCTTCTTCTCGTCCGCGTCGAAGCGCTCTCCGAGGATGCCCAGAAGATCGCCCGGGTCATCGCCGAGGGCGGCTCCACCGTCGAGTACGAACTGCTGGCCGCGGTCTGCGGACTGACCGAGGACGAACTCATCGAGGCACTGCGCGGAGCCGTCGGCGCCAACCTGCTTCTCACCACCGGGGAGGGCAACGGCTACCGCTTCCGGCACTCACTGGTCCGCGAAGCCGTCAGCGACGACCTGCTGCCCGGCGAACGCTCGCGCCTCAACCGCCGCTACGCCGAGGCGCTGGAGGCCGACCCCACGCTCGTCCGCGCGGGCGAACGCGCGACGCGCCTGGCCAGCTACTGGTACGGCGCCCACGATCCGGCCAAGGCACTCCCCGCCGTCCTGAAGGCCTCCGTCGAGGCCCGCCGCCGCTACGCCTTCACCGAGCAACTCCGGCTGCTGGAACGCGCGATGGAACTGTGGGACGACGTCCCCGACGAGATACGCCGCACCCTGCGCCCCATCGACTACGCAGAGGTCTACCCGGCCTGTGGCCGCGATCCCGAGGCCACCCCGCTCCGCTATCTCGATCTGATGGCCGAAGCCACGGTCGCCGCCCGTTTCGGCGGCGAACGCGAACGTGCCCTCGCCATCTCCAAGAAGGCCATACGGGTCCTGGACGACGACCCCGACCCGCTGCGGGCCGCCTGGTTCTGGGTGCAGCGCTCCCGGCTGATGCAGGACCTCACCCGGGGCGACGGCTGGCAGGAACTGGCCATCGCCCAGGACCTGGTCCGTGGCCTGCCCCCGTCCGCCGTCCATGCCGACGTCCTCATGAGCGTGGCCGGATGGGGTGCCCTGCACCGCCCCGGCGCGGAGACGCTCGCCGCAGTCGACCGGGCCGTGGAGTACGCGCAGCTCGTCGGCGACGAGTACATCGAGCTTCACGCCCGGCTCACCCGCGGCTGGCTCACTGCCGATGCGGGCGGTATCGACGAGGGCATCGCCGAGATGTACGCCGTGCGCGACCGGGCCGATGAACTCCACCTCGTGGGCATCATGGGCCGCGCCAGCATCAATCTCCCCTCGACGCTCGAAGCCATGGGCCGCTCCCTGGAAGCGGTCGCCGCAGCGGATCACGGCATCGAGGTCTGCCACAGCCACGGTGTCGCCGACATGGAGGTGTGGGTCCGCACCAACCAGGCGACGTCGTACTTCTCCCTCGGCCACTGGGACGAGAGCCGGGCGACCACGGAAGCGGCGGCCCGCACAGCACAGTCCCGCAAGGCGCAGGGCCTCGTGGCCTCGCGCCGCACCGAGCTGGCTCTCGCCCGTGGCGACTTCGCCGAGGCCGAGGTCCAGCTCGCGCTCACTCAGCGGCACTTCGGTTCACGCGACCCGCAGCCCCAGCACCTCATCAACCCCGTTCGCCATGCCATGACTCTGGCCGTGCAGCAGGGGCGCCTCCTGGAGGCGCGGGCCGTCTTCGAGGCACAGGCGGAGCAGGGCTTCCCGCCCGGCACCCAGCGGTACGCGCTGCCGCTCCTCCATACCGCCGCCGCGGCGGAGGCGGACGCCCGCGGGCTGCCCGCCACGGAGCCAGGCCGGCCTGCGATTCTCGCCCTCATCCGCAAGCACGTGGGGCAGTTGCCCATGTTCGTCCCGGTCTGGGCCGCGTACGGCCTGCTGATCAACGCCGAGCTGGCCCGGGCGGAGGGCGCCGACACCCCTGAGCACTGGTCCCGCGCGGCCGCCGCCTTCGCCCCCCTCTCCCGCCCGTACGAACAGGCCCAGGTCCACCACCGCTGGGCGGAGGCCATCCTCGTCGCCTCCGGTGACCGTGCCGCGGCGGCCGGTCTCCTGCGCGACGCCCACAGCATCGCCGAGCGGCTCGGTGCGCGCCCGCTGGCCGAGACCATCGAGCTGCTGGCCGGCCGCGCACGCATCACGCTCGCCCCCTCCCCGGACGAGATTCCGGTCGCGGTCACCGTCCCGGCCGAGGCGGGCTCCATGGGTGGGGCCGCGGAGCGGGAGCACTCCGAGGACCAGTTCCAGGACGCGGCCGTCGCGGCCGTGGAGTCGTTCGGGCTGACGAGGCGCGAGCAGGACGTGCACCGGCTTGTCGCTGCGGGGCATACGAACCGGCGGATTGCCGAGGAGCTGTACATCTCGCCCAAGACCGCGAGCGTGCATGTCTCGAACATCCTTGCAAAGCTCGGCGTCTCCAGTCGCGGCGAGGCTGCGGCTCTGGCGCACCGCCTCCGCCTGTACCGGGACAACGGGGTGTCTTAGAGGAGCTCGGCGGGGCCGGTGCGGGGAACGGGTACCCGCGCCGTCCGGTGACCGTTTTGTCCTCAATTGCCGGGTGGGCCCGAGCGGCTTGAGGGGGCCTCGGTGTCTTCCGGGTCCTGAAGCGGGGTCGGCGGGGGTGGCGGGGTATCTTCCGGACCGGGGACGCGCACCGTCACCTTTCCCGAGCTCAGGTCTATCGGGCCGCGGGCGGGGTCGCCCGTGCCCAGATCCACCCGGGTCAGCTCCAGCCGCTTCTGTTCCTCCGCGGCGTGCTTGCGGCCCGGGGCGAAGAGTTCCTCGAAGAAGTTGAACACCGGATCGCACCCTTTCACCTGCTGTCGCCGCTACCGCACCTGGAGCACCAGGACTCTGTCGTCTCCCGGCTTCGGGGTGCCGCGGGTGTCCGTGTTGCTCGTGACCAGCCAGAGTCTGTCGCCGCCCGCGGCGAGCACCGTGCGCAGACGGCCGTACTTCCCTCGGAGGAACGACTGCGGGGCGGCCAGAGGTTCCCTGCCCGGGCTGCCGGACAGCGGAATCCTCCAGAGCCGCTCACCGCGCAGGCCCGCCATCCAGATCGAGCCCCGGGCGAAGGCGATCCCGCTCGGGGATGCCTCGGACGGTCTCCACTGGGCCACGGGATCGACAAAACCCGCCTTGCCCACCTTGCCCTCGTACTTCGGCCAGCCGTAATTCCCGCCGGGCACGATCTGATTCAGCTCGTCCCAGGTGTCCTGCCCGAATTCGGACGCCCACAGCCGTTTCTGCCCGTCCCACGCCAGACCCTGCACATTGCGGTGCCCGTACGAATACATCAGTGAGCCGGGCACGGGGTTGCCCGGTGCCGGTCTGCCGTCCGGGGTCATCCGCAGGATCTTGCCCGCCAGGGACTTCTTGTCCTGTGAGAGCTCCCTGGTCTGCCCCGTCTCGCCCGTGCCCGCGTACAGCATGCCGTCCGGGCCGAAGGCGATCCGGCCGCCGTTGTGGATGTAGCCCTTCGGGATGCCCCGCAGGATCGTGTGCGGTGCACCCAGCTGCCGGCCGGGGGCTCTGCCGGTCCCGTCGTACCGCATGCGGGCGATGCGGTTGTCGGACGCGGTCGTGAAGTACGCGTACAGCAGATGGTCCGTGCCGAACGCCGGGGAGACCGCGATCCCCAGCAACCCGCCCTCCCCGGCGGGCGACACGCCGGGCACCGTGCCCAGCAGTGTCTGCTTTCCCGTGCTGCCGTCGATCCGGGTGATCGTTCTCCTGTCGCGTGAGGACACCAGCAGATCGCCGCCCGGCAGCTCCGCCAGCCCCCATGGAGACGCGAGCCCCTCCGTCAGCGTCGACACCACCTTCACCGAGCCCTTCGCCGGCGGTGGCGAGGAGAGTGGCGAGGAGGGCGCTGAGGGCTCCGTGGCGGTTGCGCCCGTGGGGCGGACCTGCGTGTTTTCCGAGTCGTCGTTCGACGAGCACCCCGCGGTCAGCAGCAGCGAGCCCGCAGCCAGCGCGGCCACCGCAGCGCGGCGCGCGCCCGGGAGGATGCGTGGGCGTCCCGCACGGGTTCTCGGCGATCCGAATACAGCAATGCGCACAACACCGGTCCCTTCGACGGCTGCCTGACTACTGTTCCTACACCGCAGCCCGGCCCCGGGTTCCGCAAGCACACGAACTTTTCCGGCAGGTGCCGGACCCGCGCACACCCGCCCTCAGTCCCACGACCCCCGCGCCCGTGGCAGCCGCGCGATCTCGGCCAGATCCCGCGCCGTCAGCTCCAGTCCGGCCGCCCCTGCGTTCTCCACCGCCCATTGCTCCCGCTTCGTGCCCGGCACCGGCACCACATGCGGGCCCTGCCGCAGCACCCAGGCCAGCGCCACCTGGGCCGGAGTCGCCCCGTGCCGCTCGGCGATCCGGCGCAGTCCCACCACCAGCGGCTGGTTCGCCGCCATCATCTCGGCGGTGAACCGTGGATGCCTGGCCCGCAGATCGTCCGGCTCGAAGCCCTGGCCCGGCGTCAGCGTGCCCGTCAGATAGCCGTTCCCCAGCGGCATCGCAGCCAGCAGGCCCACACCCCGCGCCTCGCACCACGGCAGCAGCGCGTCCAGCGCCTCCGGCGACCACACCGAGAGTTCCGCCTGGACCGCGCTCACCGGAAAGACCTGCTGCACCCGCTCCAGCTGCCGAATCGTTCCGTCATGCATCCGTGCCCCCGGCCGGCGCGAGGCCCGTGCCCCGACCGCACTCAGCCCGAGCGCCCGCACCTTCCCCGCGGTGACCAGCTCCGCCATCGCCCCCCAGGTCTCCTCCACCGGCACCTCGGGGTCGGCCCGGTGCAGGTGGTACAGATCGATCACGTCGGTCTGCAGCCGGCGCAGCGACGCGTCACAGGCCCGGCGCACATAGCCGGGACGGCCATTGGCCACGATGTGCTGATCGCCCACCAGCAGCCCGCACTTGGTGGAGACGAACGCCTCGTCCCGACGCCCCTTCAGCGCCCTGCCGATCAGGAGCTCATTGGTGAAGGGGCCGTACATGTCGGCCGTGTCGAGCAGGTCGGCACCCGCGTCGAGCGCGGCGTGCACTGTCCGCAACGCACGGTCACCACGCTGCTGCGACGCGCTGTACGCCCAGCTCATAGGCATGCAGCCGAGTCCGACCGCACCCACGGCGAGCGCCGCCGCCCCGAGACTCCTGCGCTCCAACTCCCCGAACCCTCCTTGGTACCCCGCCCGGCGAGGCACTCGGCCCCGCCGTCAGGGGGCCGCACCGCACCCAAAAGTAACCTCTGCCGCCCGGCGGGCTTCGCATAGCCTCCTGACCATGACTTCTACAAAGACTCCCGACGTATGGCTGCCGATTCCGGCCGACGAGATCGAAGGACTCCCCCAGGGGCTCAACT
This sequence comes from Streptomyces sp. NPDC057565, assembly GCF_042801455.1. Classification (NCBI taxonomy): domain Bacteria; kingdom Bacillati; phylum Actinomycetota; class Actinomycetes; order Kitasatosporales; family Streptomycetaceae; genus Streptomyces; species Streptomyces sp. NPDC057565. The sequence goes on from NZ_JBHVFU010000011.1 coordinate 129,222, forward strand.
ACCGGTTCTGGGACGGCGCGCAGGACTTCCCCGCCGATCCCGCGGACTGCGCCTTCTACGTCGTTCCCTACATGAAGGGCCTGGAGATCGCGGTCCGCCCGCTCGCCGGGATGGGGGCCGTGCAGGTCGTGCAGACGCTCTCCGCGGGCATCGACCATGTCCAGCCGGGGCTCGGCCGGTTGCCCGCCGGGGTACGGCTGTGCAACGCAAAGGGTGTCCACGAGGCCTCGACGGCGGAGCTCACCCTCGCCCTGATCCTCGCCTCGCTGCGCGGCTTCCCCGGATTCGTCCACGGACAGGACAAGGAGGAATGGCGTTCCGGCTTCTACCCGGCGCTCGCGGACAAGTCCGTACTGATCGTGGGGTACGGATCGATCGGCGCCGCCATCGAGGACCGGCTCGTGCCCTTCGAGTGTGCGCGGGTGGCGCGCGTCGCGCGCTCCGCACGGACAACTGCGCGCGGCCCCGTGCACACGCTCGACGACCTGCCCGCGCTGCTGCCCGAGGCCGACATCGTCGTTCTGTCCACCCCGCTGAACGCCTCCACACAAGGGCTGGTGGGCGCCGACTTCCTGGCCGCGATGGCGGACGGCGCGCTGCTCGTGAACGTCGCGCGCGGTGGCGTCGTGGACACCAAGGCCCTGCTGTCCGAACTCGAGTCCGGCCGGCTGCGCGCCGCCCTCGATGTCACCGACCCCGAACCGCTGCCCGCCGGCCATCCCCTCTGGCATGCTCCGAACGTGCTGATCACACCTCATGTGGGAGGCAGCACCTCGGCATTCCTGCCGCGTGCCAAGCGCCTGCTGGCCGGCCAGCTCACCCGGTTCGCAGCGGGGGAGCCGGTGCAGAACGTCGTACTCACCACCGGCTGACCACGCTGCGGATCGGTTCCGTAGCGCACCGTGTCGACAACTCCCCAGATAGTCACGGAGAGTAGAGGCGCTATGTCCCTGTGTGACGAGTCTGGTGTATCGTCCCGGATGGGGGGCTGTGTTGTGGAAGGGGCGGTACCGGGGTGGCAGCGGAACGCGAGGGGGGCGACAGGCGATGTATGGCCGATGGACGAACGATCCGACGCGACAGGGCGGTCGGCGGCGACCGCCGGGCCGGCCACCCCGCCGGGCCCGCGCCCATCCGATGACATCGGAGGCACCCCGGTGAGCGCCCCGGCAAGCGCACTCGGGGCGCTCCTCTCCCGGCAGCCGACCGCCGGCGGTGCCTGGGGGCTGGTCTCGCAGCTCTTCCTCGGCCTGGTCTGCGGTGGTTACGCCGTGGGGGCGGCGCTGGGCTGGGGTTCGCCCGAACTGGCACTCGTCATGGGTGACTTCGGCCTCAGTGCTGCCGCCCTGATCGCGGCTGTCTCCTGTTTCCTCTACGCGCGCGCCTCGGGGAACCGCTTCCGGCCCGCCTGGCTGCTGTTCTCGCTCTCCTCGCTGATGGCCGCCGGGGGAAACGCCGTCTGGGGGTGGTACGAGGTCGTGCTCGGGCTCCCGGTGCCCAGCCTGTCCCTCGCCGACGCCTTCTACCTCTGCTTCGCCCCGCCCGCGATCATCGGACTGCTCGTCCTCGCCAAACGCCCCGCCACCCGGGCCGGCTGGGTCTGTCTCGTACTGGACTCCTGGCTGATCGGCGGATCGCTCCTGACTCTGTCGTGGAGCCTCGCCCTCGCCCACACCGCGCACCTCGCGGACGCCGGAGGGACGAGCGTGGCCCGCGTGGCGCTCTCGCTGGCCTATCCGCTGCTCGACATCGTGCTCGTCTCCATGGTCCTCGCCCTGCACTTCCGGCGGTCCAACGTGAACCGCTCCGCGGTGAACACGGCCGTCGCCGCGCTTGCCCTGACCGTCCTGTCGGACGCGCTGTTCACCTCGCCGCTGCTCCGCCAGACCTACCACTCCGGCCAGTTGTTGGACGCCGGCTGGTTCGCCGGGTCGCTGCTCCTCGCGTACGCCCCCTGGGGTGCGAACCGGACCTCGGACAACGCTGTCCAGCAGCGCCCCGCCGCGCGTGCCACCAGCCGCCCGATCGCCGGTTCGCTGGCCGCCCTGACGCCGTATCTCGCCGCAGCCGTCTGCACCCTCGGGATCCTCTACAACGTCATCGAGGGCCGCAGGGTGGACCGCGTCGTGGTGTTCACCGGCTGCACGGTGGTGCTCGCCCTGGTCGTCCGGCAGGGCATCATGCTCGTCGACAACATCGCCCTCACCCAGGAGCTGGCGCAGAAGGAGAACCACTTCCGCTCCCTGGTCCAGGGCTCCAGCGATGTCATCATGATCGCCGCACCCACCGGCATACTCCGGTACGTCAGCCCCGCCGCCTCCGGGGTGTACGGGCGCGAGGCCGACGACCTGATCGGTGCCGAGCTCGCCTCGATCATCCACCCCGAGGACCTGGGGCGCGTGGTCCACGAGGTGCGGCGGTTCCTGGCCGCCCCACCCAGTGAGGAACCCACCACCCGGATCGAGTGCCGGTTCAGGTCCGGCACCGGTGACTGGCTCAATGTCGAGTCCACCGTCAACCGCCACCAGGGCGGGCTGATCCTCAACAGCCGGGACGTGACCGAACGGGTCCGGCTCCAGGCCCAGCTGCAGCACAACGCCGAGCACGACCCGCTCACCGACCTGCCCAACCGCGCCCTGTTCACCGACCGGGTCCGGCAGGCCCTCGGTGGCCGCCGCTCCGGCGACCCCGGCACCGCGGTGCTCTTCATCGACCTCGACGGCTTCAAGGCGGTCAACGACCGGCTGGGCCATCAGGCGGGCGACGAGCTGCTCATCCAGGCCGCCCGCCGCCTCCAGGAGTCCGTACGGGTGGGGGACACCGCCGCCCGCCTCGGCGGCGACGAGTTCGCGGCGCTGATCCTCGGAGACGGCACCCGGGACCAGTCGGCGCGTGAGTACCAGGTCCACGAGATCGCCGACCGGCTGCGCCTCAGGCTCTCCCAGCCCTACCGGATCGGAGGTGGCGAGGTCCGGGTCGCCGCCTCCATCGGCGTCGCCTTCGCCGAGCCCGCCATCACCCCCACCGACCTCATGCGCAACGCCGATCTCGCCATGTACCGGGCCAAGGCGGGCGGCAAGGACCGCGTGGAGCTGTACGCTCCGCAGATGCAGGCCGACGTGGTACGCCGCTCGGAGCTCGCGGCCCGGATGCGCACCGCGCTGCGGGACGGCGAGTTCGCCCTGCTCCACCAGCCCGTGATCCATCTCGCCACCGGCAATGTCGCCGCCGTCGCCGCACAGGCCCGCTGGCGCTCCGCCCAGGGCATGCTGTTCACCCCCGCCGAGTTCCTTCGTGTCGCCGAGGACAGCGACCGCACCGCCGAGCTCGGCCGCTGGCTCCTGGAAGCGGCCGTCGAGCAGGCCGCGGACCGGGCCAGGGCCGGGCACCACGTCTCCGTGGCCGTCCGGCTCTCCGCCCGCAGACTGCTGGACAAGGCGATGCCGTTCGGCTCCGTCGAGGCCCTCCTCACCCGCTACAGCCTGCCTTCAGGGGCGCTGATGATCGAGGTCTCCGACAGTGACCCCCGGGTCTCCTTCGACGAGCTCGAACAGCGCCTCGTCGCCCTGCGGCGGCTCGGCGTACGGATCGCGCTCGACGGCTTCGGCAGCGGTTACGCCGCGATCAACGCGCTGCGCCGGCTCCCCATCGACGTCCTGAAACTGGACCGCGGCCTCGTCGAGGGTGTCGTGGAATCGGCCCGGCTGCACAAGATCACCAGCGGGCTGCTGAGGATCGCCTGCGACCTCGGTCTGCAGTCCGTCGCCGACGGTGTCGACGTACCGGAGCAGGTCCTCGCGCTGCGCGCCATGGGCTGTACGCACGGGCAGGGAATGGCCTTCTCGGGGCCGCTGGACGAGTACCGGCTGCGCCGAGCACTGGCCCGCGGCGAGTTCCCGGTACCCGGTGGTCCGGTTGCTCAGCCCGTCCTGGCAGGCGGCTCGATCCCGCTCCTCAGCGGCTCACATGGTGAGACGCTCGTCCCACCCACTTGACACGTCGGGCGCGTCGGAGAGAGGGTCAATGCCATGCGCACCCGAATTCTCGTACTTGGAAAGCGCGTCGGCTGAAGCAGAGTCCCTCGTTGACACTCTGCAGACCGCACCGGCGCGCTCCCCTCGCTTGCCTCACGGCACGAGGGGTTTTTTGTTGCACCGGCACACCCCAAAACCCCGCAAAAACCCTCAGCTTCGAGAAGAGAATGCCGATGACCGAGCAGGCCACCGGGGCCCACCATCCCCAGCCGCGGGCCCGTAGCGGCGGATCGTCCCCCGCCACCGTTGAGCACGTCACGGGTGCGCAGTCCCTCATCCGGTCTCTTGAGGAGGTGGGGGCCGACACGGTATTCGGCATTCCCGGCGGCGCCATCCTTCCGGCGTACGACCCGATGATGGACTCCAGCCGGGTCCGTCATGTGCTGGTCCGCCACGAGCAGGGTGCGGGCCACGCCGCCACCGGCTACGCGCAGGCCACCGGCAAGGTCGGTGTCTGCATGGCCACCTCGGGCCCCGGCGCCACCAACCTGGTCACCCCGATCGCCGACGCGCACATGGACTCCGTCCCGCTGGTCGCGATCACCGGCCAGGTCGCCTCGCAGGCGATCGGTACGGACGCCTTCCAGGAGGCCGACATCTGCGGCATCACGATGCCGGTCACCAAGCACAACTTCCTGGTCACCCGCGCCGAGGACATCCCGCACACGATCGCCGAGGCCTTCCACATCGCCTCCACCGGCCGTCCGGGCCCCGTCCTCGTCGACATCGCCAAGGACGCCCTGCAGGCACAGACCACGTTCAGCTGGCCGCCGACCCAGGACCTGCCCGGCTACCGCCCGGTCACCAAGCCGCACGCCAAGCAGATCCGCGAGGCCGCCCGGCTCATCACCCAGGCCAAGCGTCCTGTGCTGTACGTCGGCGGCGGCGTCATGAAGGCCGGCGCCACCGCCGAACTGAAGGTGCTCGCCGAGCTCACCGGAGCGCCCGTCACCACCACCCTGATGGCGCTCGGTTCGTTCCCCGACAGCCACCCGCTGCACGTGGGAATGCCGGGCATGCACGGTGCGGTCACCGCCGTCACCGCGCTGCAGAAGGCCGACCTGATCGTCGCCCTCGGAGCCCGTTTCGACGACCGTGTCACCGGCAAGCTGGACAGCTTCGCCCCGTACGCAAAGATCGTCCACGCCGACATCGACCCGGCGGAGATCGGCAAGAACCGCGCCGCCGACGTGCCGATCGTCGGTGACGCCCGCGAGGTCATCGCCGACCTCGTCCAGGCGGTCCAGGCCGAGCACACCGACGGTCACGTCGGCGACTACTCCGCCTGGTGGAAGGACCTCAACCGCTGGCGCGAGACCTACCCCGTCGGCTACGACCTGCCGGAGGACGGCAGCCTCTCGCCGCAGCAGGTCATCCAGCGCATCGGTGAGCTCGCCCCCGAGGACACGATCTTCGCGGCGGGTGTCGGTCAGCACCAGATGTGGGCCTCGCACTTCATCCAGTACGAGAAGCCCGCCACCTGGCTGAACTCCGGCGGCGCCGGAACGATGGGCTACGCGGTCCCGGCCGCGATGGGCGCGAAGGCCGGCATGCCGGACCGTACGGTCTGGGCGATCGATGGCGACGGCTGCTTCCAGATGACCAATCAGGAACTGACCACCTGCGCGCTCAACAACATCCCGATCAAGGTCGCGATCATCAACAACGGCGCGCTCGGGATGGTCCGCCAGTGGCAGACCCTGTTCTACAACCAGCGGTACTCCAACACCGTGCTGCACTCCGGCGCCGACACCGAGGGCACCCCGGCGAAGGGCACCCGGGTTCCGGACTTCGTCAAGCTGTCCGAGGCCATGGGCTGCTACGCGATCCGCTGCGAGGACCCGGCCGACCTGGACAAGGTCATCGCCGAGGCCAACTCCATCAACGACCGCCCCGTCGTGATCGACTTCATCGTCCACGAGGACGCCATGGTCTGGCCGATGGTCGCCGCCGGCACCTCCAACGACGAGGTCATGGCCGCCCGCGGTGTCCGCCCCGACTTCGGCGACAACGAAGACGACTGAGAGACAGAGAGAGACCGACTCCATGTCCAGCAAGCACACGCTCTCCGTCCTGGTCGAGAACAAGCCCGGTGTCCTCGCCCGGATCACGGCCTTGTTCTCCCGCCGCGGCTTCAATATCGACTCACTCGCGGTCGGTACCACCGAGCATCCCGACATCTCCCGCATCACCATCGTCGTGAATGTCGAGGACCTGCCGCTCGAGCAGGTGACCAAGCAGCTCAACAAGCTGGTCAACGTACTGAAGATCGTCGAACTCGAGCCCTCCGCTGCGATCCAGCGTGAGCTCGTCCTGGTGAAGGTCCGCGCCGACAACGAGACCCGCTCCCAGATCGTCGAGATCGTTCAGCTGTTCCGCGCCAAGACCGTGGACGTCTCTCCGGAGGCCGTCACGATCGAGGCGACCGGCGGCGCCGACAAGCTGGAGGCCATGCTCAAGATGCTGGAGCAGTACGGCATCAAGGAGCTCGTCCAGTCCGGCACCATCGCCATAGGGCGCGGCGCGCGCTCGATCACCGACCGTTCTCTGCGCGCACTCGACCGTACGGCCTAGCCGACACCCCCTCGCCGCTCGTATGGCGAGACCCGAAAACGTTTCTGACGCACCCCGCCGTACGGTGGGACGCAACACCTGCACACCAAGGAGAAGACCCAGTGGCCGAGCTGTTCTACGACGACGATGCCGACCTGTCCATCATCCAGGGCCGCAAGGTCGCGGTCATCGGCTACGGCAGCCAGGGCCACGCCCACGCGCTGTCGCTGCGCGACTCGGGTGTCGACGTCCGTGTGGGTCTGCACGAGGGCTCCAAGTCCAAGGCCAAGGCCGAGGAGCAGGGCCTGCGCGTGGTGACCCCGTCGGAGGCCGCCGCCGAGGCCGACGTCATCATGATCCTCGTCCCGGACCCGATCCAGGCCCAGGTCTACGAGGAGTCCATCAAGGACCACCTCAAGGACGGCGACGCGCTGTTCTTCGGCCACGGTCTGAACATCCGGTTCGACTTCATCAAGCCGCCGGCCAACGTCGACGTCTGCATGGTCGCCCCGAAGGGCCCGGGCCACCTGGTCCGCCGTCAGTACGAGGAGGGCCGCGGTGTTCCCTGCATCGTGGCCGTCGAGCAGGACGCCTCGGGCAACGGCCTGGCGCTCGCCCTCTCGTACGCGAAGGGCATCGGCGGTACCCGCGCCGGCGTCATCAAGACGACCTTCACCGAGGAGACCGAGACCGACCTGTTCGGTGAGCAGGCCGTCCTCTGCGGTGGTACCGCCGCTCTGGTCAAGGCCGGTTTCGAGACCCTGACCGAGGCCGGCTACCAGCCGGAGATCGCGTACTTCGAGTGCCTCCACGAGCTGAAGCTCATCGTCGACCTCATGTACGAGGGCGGCCTGGAGAAGATGCGCTGGTCCATCTCGGAGACCGCCGAGTGGGGCGACTACGTCACCGGCCCGCGGATCATCACGGACGCCACCAAGGCCGAGATGAAGAAGGTCCTCGGCGAGATCCAGGACGGCACCTTCGCCAAGAACTGGATGGCCGAGTACCACAACGGTCTGCCCAAGTACAACGAGTACAAGAAGGCCGACAGCGACCACCTGCTGGAGACCACCGGCCGTGAGCTGCGCAAGCTCATGAGCTGGGTCAACGACGAGGACGCGTAAGTCCTTCGCCGCGGGGCGGGTCTTCGGACCCGCCCCGCGGCGTATCCATCGCAACACCGCTGGAAGAAGCGGCGTCGTACGTGTGTACAAGTCGTCCAGCCCCGTGTGGGTGATCCTTCCAACGGGGCGCAGAATGCGCCCTCGCGCATGACTACACTTCTCCACATACACGCGTCAGGCCCACAGTGTCGTGCGTCTTCCACGCGGCAAGCCCCTCCACCGCCTGCGGCCGTCGGGACGGCCGTCCGCACTGGACCTGTGAGGACTCACGTGAGCTCGAAACCTGTCGTACTCATCGCTGAAGAGCTGTCGCCTGCCACGGTTGACGCCCTGGGCCCGGACTTCGACATCCGGCACTGCAACGGCGCGGACCGCGCCGAGCTCCTCCCCGCGATCGCCGATGTCGACGCCATCCTGGTGCGTTCCGCCACCAAGGTCGACGCCGAGGCCATCGCCGCCGCGAAGAAGCTGAAGGTCGTCGCCCGCGCGGGCGTCGGTCTGGACAATGTCGACGTGTCCGCGGCCACCAAGGCCGGCGTGATGGTCGTCAACGCCCCGACCTCCAACATCGTCACCGCCGCCGAGCTGGCCTGCGGTCTGCTGGTCGCCACCGCGCGCAACATCCCCCAGGCCAACACCGCCCTCAAGAAAGGCGAGTGGAAGCGCTCCAAGTACACCGGCGTCGAGCTGAGCGAGAAGACCCTCGGTGTCGTCGGCCTCGGCCGCATCGGCGTCCTGGTCGCGCAGCGCATGTCGGCCTTCGGCATGAAGATCGTCGCGTACGACCCCTACGTGCAGCCGGCCCGCGCCGCGCAGATGGGCGTCAAGCTCCTCGCGCTGGACGAGCTGCTCGAAGTCTCCGACTTCATCACCGTGCACCTGCCCAAGACCCCCGAGACGCTCGGCCTGATCGGCGACGAGGCGCTGCACAAGGTGAAGCCCTCGGTGCGGATCGTCAACGCCGCGCGCGGTGGCATCGTCGACGAGGAGGCGCTCGCCTCGGCCCTCAAGGAGGGCCGCGTCGCCGGCGCCGGTCTGGACGTGTACACGAAGGAGCCCTGCACGGACTCCCCGCTGTTCCAGTTCGACCAGGTCGTCTGCACCCCGCACCTGGGCGCCTCCACCGACGAGGCCCAGGAGAAGGCGGGCATCGCGGTCGCCAAGTCCGTGCGCCTCGCGCTGGCCGGTGAGCTCGTGCCGGACGCGGTCAACGTCCAGGGCGGCGTCATCGCCGAGGACGTACGTCCCGGGCTGCCCCTCGCCGAGAAGCTCGGCCGTATCTTCACCGCGCTCGCGGGAGAGGTCGCGGCCCGCCTCGACGTCGAGGTGTACGGCGAGATCACCCAGCACGACGTGAAGGTGCTCGAGCTCTCCGCGCTCAAGGGTGTCTTCGAGGACGTCGTCGACGAGACCGTGTCGTACGTCAACGCCCCGCTCTTCGCCCAGGAGCGTGGTGTCGAGGTCCGCCTCACCACCAGCTCCGAGTCGCCGGACCACCGCAATGTGGTGACCGTCCGCGGCACGCTCGCCGACGGCGAGGAGGTCGCGGTCTCCGGCACGCTGGCCGGACCCAAGCACCTCCAGAAGATCGTCGCGATCGGTGAGCACGACGTGGACCTGGCGCTCGCCGACCACATGGTCGTCCTGAGCTACGAGGACCGTCCCGGCGTCGTCGGCACGGTCGGCAAGATCCTCGGCGAGGCCGGGCTGAACATCGCGGGCATGCAGGTCTCGCGCGCGGCCGCGGGCGGCGAGGCGCTGGTCGTGCTCACCGTCGACGACAACGTCCCGCAGACCGTCCTCAGCGAGATCGCCGAGGAGATCGGCGCGACCTCGGCCCGCTCGGTGAACCTCACCGACTGATTCCGCCGATTTCTTTCCCAGCCGCACCCGGCATACGGGCGTCCTGAACGGACGTCTGCATGCCGGGTGCGCTGCTGTCGGGGGGCGCCGTGAGAGTCTGCCCGAAGGCGCCGAGCGCTGCCTGCTGGAGAAGGGGGCCGGGCGGACGACGGCCCGCGCCGTCGAGGAGACCGCGCCGTCGCCGCAGGATTTGACGGACGGCCTCAGGCCGATCACCGGAAGCCGCCCAGGCACCACCGAACGCCGGGCCGGGTCCGTCCTCCGCGGGCCCGGCCCGGTCATGCGCGGGCCCGGTCAGGCGGAGGGCGGTGGCAGGGCCCGGCACAGCGCCTCCAGAGCCGCGCCGTACGCATGGTCCGGCGGCGTCCCATAGCCCACGACCAGGCCGTCCTCGGCTGGCATCGTGGCGGCCGGGTGCCGGAAGTCGGCGAGCGGGTCCAGAGCGAGCCCCTGCCAGGCCGCGGCCTTGACGGTGGAGCGCTCGGAGCCGGGAGGCAGCCGCAGAACGGCGTGCAGACCTGCCGCGATGCCGGTGGGGGTGATGTGCGGGGCGTGTTCGGAGAGGGCGGCGACCAGCTGGTCGCGGCGGCGCCGGTAGCGCTGCCGCATCCGGCGGATGTGCCGGTCGTAGTGGCCGGACTCGATGAACTCGGCGAGCGCGAGCTGGTCCAGGACGCTCGCCCAGCCCTCGCGTTCACCCTTGACGGCCAGTACGGCGTCGACGAGCTGCCCGGGAAGCACCATCCAGCCCAGCCGGACCGCGGGGGAGAGGCTCTTGCTGATGGAGCCGAGGTGGACGACCCGGTCCGGGTCGAGTCCCTGGAGGGCGCCGACCGGTTCGCGGTCGTAGCGGAACTCCCCGTCGTAGTCGTCCTCCAGGACCAGTCCGCCGCGGGTGCGCGCCCAGTCGACGGTGGCCGTGCGCCGCTTCGGGTGCAGTGGCCCACCCGTCGGGAACTGGTGGGCCGGGGTGAGCAGCACACTCCGCACGCCCGGCAGACCGGTCAACTCGCCGGTGCGTGCCCCGTGTTCGTCGAGCGCCAGCGGGACCGTACGCACCGAGGCGGCAGCCAGCAGGGAGCGGTGGAAACCGAGCCCGTACGACTCCACCGCCAGCGGTCCGCGCAGCACCCCGCCGCCGAACAGCAGCCGCAGCGCGTGCGCGAAACCGGAGCAGATCACGATCCGTTCGGGCACACAGCGCACCCCTCGGGCGCGCGCCAGATAGTCGGCCAGCGCCCGGCGCAGCTCGATCCGGCCCTGCGGATCACCGGGCCCGAAGGCGTCGTTCGGTGCCGCGTTCACGGCGCGGCGGGAGGCGGCAAGCCAGGGTGTACGGGGGAAGGAGCCCGCGTCGGGCTGGCCCTGCCGGAGATTGTGCACGGGAGGGGCGGGGCGGGTCGGCGCCTTCTTCGGCACCCGGGCCGGGGCGACCGGGGCAGCGCGGTGCGCGACCCGGGTGCCGGAGCCCTGCCGGGCGGTCAGCCAGCCCTCGGCGACCAGCTCGGCATAGGCGTCGGCGACGGTGTTGCGGGCCAGGCCGAGGTCGGCGGCGAGCGAGCGATAGGGCGGCAACCGGGTGCCCGGGGCCAGCCTGCCCTCCCGTACGGCGTCCCGCAGCGCACGGATGAGAACGCTCCGGCGACTGCCGGGACCGGTCAGCTCCAACAGCAGGTCACTGCCGATCCGCTCCGCCGAATTGACCCATGATTCCGCCATGAAAATGCACCCTACGTGAGGTCGCCCGACTCCGTAGCGTAGTGGTCATGACGAACAACGACGCAGTCACCCGCACCCCTCGGATCAACTTCGCCAAGGCCGCGCCGAAGGCGTTCAAGGCCCTCATCGGCTTCGACGCCGCCGCCCGCCAGGACCTGGACCCCGCGCTCGTCGAGCTGGTCCAGATCAGGTCCTCCCAGCTCAACGGGTGCGCGTACTGCCTCCACATGCACACCACGGACGCCCGCAAGGCCGGTGAGAGCGAGGAGCGGCTGCACATGGTCGCCGTCTGGCCGGAGGCCGCGCACTTCTTCACGGAGAAGGAGCAGGCGGCGCTCGCCCTCACCGAGGCCGTCACCCTGGTCTCCAGGGGTGGCGTCCCGGACGACGTCTACGCCCGCGCGGCCGCCCACTTCGAGGAGACCGAACTGGCCGGGCTGCTCGCCCTGATCTTCACGATCAACACCTGGAACCGCGTCGCGCTGAGCACTGCCAAGGTGGCCGGCACGGACGAGCGGGTGGCGCACTGAGCGCACGGAGCTCAGAGCCGGGCCCCCTTCAGCGCCATGTGCAGCAGCAGCCGGTCCTCGCCGTCGTTGAGGTCCAGGCCGGTGAGCTGTTCGACCCGGGACAGCCGGTAGTAGAGCGTCTGACGGTGGATGCCCAGCTCGGCCGCCGTCCGGCTCGCCTGGCCCGCGCAGTCGAGGAACACCTCGGCGGTGCGGGCCAGCTCCGCGTGGGGCGGGGTGAGCAGTGTCCGGACGGTGAGGTCCGGGGCGGTGTCCGTGGCCGGCGGGAGGGCGGTCAGCAGACGGTACGGGCCGATGGCGGACCATTCGGCGACCGGGCCGAGGCGGGACTCCGCGGCCGCCGCGCGGGCTGCGGCCGCGGCCTCGTGCCAGGCCGCGGCCAGCTCCGGCAGGCCTCGGCGGGGGACACCGATTCCGGCGGTCGCCGTACGGCCCGCGGCGGTCCGCAGCCGGTCCGCGGCTGTGACAGCCGGGTCGAGCACGTCGGATGAGCGCAGCCGGACCAGCGCTGCCAGCGACAGGGTGCCCGCCCGCGCCGGAGACGGGACGGTGGACAGCGCCGCAGCCGACGGCACCGTACGGGCCGATGGCATCTCGTCCGGCCACGGCGTCACGCAGACCACCGTGTGCAGGCCGTCCGCGTCCGGGCCCAGCGCCTCCCGGAGCGCGGCGACGGCCATGTCGCGCTGCCAGCCCCGTCCGGCGGTGAGTACCGCGCCGAACTCCCGTGACAGGTCCGTGCCGGCCCGTGCCTCCTCGGAGAGCAGCGCCCCGATCCGGGCCGCCACGTCCATCGCCGCGGTCAGTTGTTCGTCGGTCGGCCCGGGGTCCGCGTCGAGCAGCCATACGTAACCGAGCACGACACCCCGATGGCGTACCGGCAGACAGATCCGGCCCCGGAACACACCCGCCTCCGGGGCGGCCGGGATCCGGACCGGGCCGGTGGCGCGGGCGATGCCGAAGCCCTCGAACCACGCGCGGACCGCCGGGGTGGAGCGGCGGGTCAGGATCGACCGGGTGCGGACCGGATCCATCGCCGTGTCGTCGTCGCTGTCGTGCGCCCCGAAGGCGACCAGACCGAAGTCCCGGTCCTCCAGCGTGGCGGGGACGCCGAGCAGCGCGGAGATCTCGTCGACCAGCTCCTGGTAATCGCCCTTCACCCGGCCATTCTCGCACCCCCTTCAGACATATGTCTGAGATCCAGTGCACGGATGCGTGACAGCTGTCGATGGCACAGGATCGGCGAGATCCTTAGATTTCACGGTGGTTCTCCGTGCTGTACCGGTCTGATTCAGTTCCTGCCGATACGGCCCTCGTACATACCTTTCCGTTGGAGGTGCCCCGTGCTGGCTCCCGTGATTCTCGCTGCGTCGCGCAGTGACAAGATGCGCCGATTCATTTCGGCCGCCCCGGGGACCAAGCAGGTCGTCGACCGGTTCATCGCCGGCGAGACGGTCGAGCAGGTCGTCCCGATCATCAAGGACGCCGCCGGGAAGGGCCTGGAGGTCACCCTCGACGTCGTGGGCGAGGACATCACCACGCCGGAGCAGGCCACCGCCGCGCGCGACGCCTACCTGGAGCTGATCGACCGCCTGAAGGACCTCGGCCTGGGCACCAGGGCCGAGATGTCCGTCAAGCTGTCGATGTTCGGCCAAGCACTGGAGGGCGGCCACGAGATGGCGCTCGCCAATGTGCGCCCCGTCGTCGAGGCCGCCGCGGCGATCGGTACCACGGTCACCCTGGACGCCGAGGACCACACCACCCTCGACTCGATGTTCGCCATCCACGAGGAGCTGCGGAAGGACTACCCGCAGACCGGCTGTGTCATCCAGGCGTACCTGTTCCGCACCGAGGAGGACGCCCGCCGCCTCGCCGCCGCAGGCAGCCGTGTCCGCATCGTGAAGGGCGCCTACAAGGAGCCCGCCTCCGTCGCGTACCAGGACAAGGCCGAGATCGACAAGGCGTACGTCCGCATCCTGAAGATCCTGATGGACGGCGAGGGCTACCCGATGATCGGGTCCCACGACCCGCGGCTGATTGCCATCAGCCAGGAGCTGGCACGCAAGGCCGGGCGCAAACTGGATGAGTACGAGTTCCAGATGCTGTACGGGATCCGCAGCGACGAGCACGTCCGGCTCGCCGCCGAGGGGCACCGGATGCGCGTCTACACCGCGTACGGCACCGACTGGTACGGCTACTTCATGCGCCGCCTCGCGGAGAAGCCGGCCAACCTGCTGTTCTTCGCCCGCTCCATCCTCACCAAGGGCTGACCCGCCCGCCCCGCTGCCCCCCCACCCCGCTGAAGCAAGGAGACAAGGCACTCATGGACGCTGTGACCCAGGTCCCCGCGCCGGTCAACGAGCCGGTCCACTCCTACGCCCCGGGTTCCCCGGAGCGTGCCCGCCTGGAGGTGAAGCTCAAGGAGCTCGCCGAGAACCCGATCGACCTCCCGATGACCATCGGCGGCGAGAAGCGGATGGGCGGCGGCGAGCGCTTCGACGTCGTGCAGCCGCACAACCACAAGGCCGTCATCGGTACCTTCGCCGGCGCCACCGAGCAGGACGCCCAGGACGCGATCGACGCCGCCCTCGCCGCCGCCCCGGCGTGGCGTGCGATGTCCTTCGACGACCGCGCCGCGATCATCCTGCGCGCCGCCGAGCTGCTGTCCGGCCCCTGGCGCGAGACGCTGGCCGCGTCCACGATGCTCGGCCAGTCGAAGACCGCCCAGCAGGCCGAGATCGACACCCCCTGTGAGCTCGTCGACTTCTGGCGCTTCAACGTGCACTACGCGCGCCAGATCCTCGCCGAGCAGCCCCCGGCCAACGCGCCGGGCGTGTGGAACCGCATGGACCACCGCCCGCTGGAGGGCTTCGTCTACGCGATCACGCCGTTCAACTTCACGGCCATCGCGGGCAACCTGCCCACCGCCCCCGCCCTCATGGGCAACGTCGTCGTGTGGAAGCCGTCCCCGACGCAGACCCACTCCGCGGTGCTGCTGATGCAGCTCCTGGAGGAGGCCGGTCTGCCCAAGGGCGTCATCAACCTGGTGACCGGCGACGGAATCGCCGTCTCCGAGGTTGCCCTGAACCACCGAGACCTGGCCGGTATCCACTTCACCGGCTCGACCCCGACCTTCCAGCACCTGTGGAAGACGGTCGGCAACAACATCGCCAACTACCGCACCTACCCGCGGCTCGTCGGCGAGACCGGTGGCAAGGACTTCGTCGTCGCCCACCCGTCGGCCGACCACGCCGTCCTGAAGACCGCGCTGACCCGTGGCTCCTTCGAGTTCCAGGGCCAGAAGTGCTCGGCCTCGTCCCGCGCGTACGTCCCGGCCTCCATCTGGAACTCCGGTTTCAAGGAGAAGTTCGCGGCCGAGGTCGACTCCATCACCATGGGTGACGTCACCGACCTGTCGAACTTCATCGGTGCCGTCATCGACGAGCGCTCGTTCGCCAAGAACAAGGCCGCGATCGACCGTGCCAAGTCCGACCCGTCCTGCACGATCATCGCGGGCGGTACGTACGACGACTCCGTGGGCTACTTCGTCCGCCCGACCGTCATCGAGTGCAGCGACCCGGAGAACGAGGTCTTCACGACCGAGTACTTCGGCCCGATCCTCGCCGTGCACGTCTACGAGGACGACGCGTACGACGAGATGCTGGAGCAGATGGAGTCGGTCTCCGACTACGCGCTGACCGGTTCCGTCATCGCGAACGACCGCGCCGCGGCCGCGCACACGATGGAGAAGCTGCGGTACGCCGCGGGCAACTTCTACATCAACGACAAGTCGACCGGTGCCGTCGTCGGCCAGCAGCCCTTCGGTGGCGGCCGTGCCTCGGGTACGAACGACAAGGCGGGTGCGCCGCAGAACCTGCAGCGCTGGACGCTGACCCGCGCCATCAAGGAGACGCTGGTCCCGCCGACCGACTACACCTACCCCCACCAGGGCTGACGCCCCTCGGGGCGCCGCACCCCGGCGCCCCGCCATGATTCCCGCCTCCCGCCCGGTTCCCCTGCCGGCCGGGAGGCGGTTTCCATTTCGGCCCCTCCGGCACACGGCCGCTCAGTACAGGAACCGCTTCACCACCGCGTCGCCCGAATCCGCGGCCCGCTCGTAGAAGTCCAGCACCCGCCGGTAGTGGTGGGCGAAGACAGCGCGGACCTCGGGCTCCGGCAGACTCCAGTGCGCGGCAACGCCATCGGCGGCCGCGCGCCACAGCTCGTCGAACGGATGGGTGCGGAGGAATTCCGCCGCCTCCCGCACCTCCCCGGCCTCCAGAGTCACCGACGGTGCCTCGATCCCTGCCGGGTCCTCATGAATGGCCCCGCCGAAGATCGGGAGCTCGCAACTGCCTTGGCCTGGCGGTGCGGTGAGGCACAGCTTGTGCACCTCGGAGAAATCCTTGGAGATGTTCAGATCCGTCTCCAGGCGGTCGAGCTCGTCGTCCGTGTCCGCGAAGACCGCCGCCACCCCGGCGAAGTTCTGCGGCAGCCCGGTTGCCGGAACGGCCCGTGCCTGCATGCTGAAGCTCATCGCTGTCCCCTCCCGCCGGGCCGCCGCGCGCGGCCCCTGTCCTGTCCATGAACAGTAGGGGTGCCCACCGACAACGGCGCGCGCGGTTGCCGGTGGGCGAGCCCGGTGGGCGATCCGGCCCCCGCTACCGGTCGCAGGAGGTGCGGCCGTTGAGGACCGCGCGCGCCGCGGACACCGGAGAGCCGGTCCGCGTACCGGGGCTCGAGAGCACGGAGACCGTTCATGGGGCCAACTCTCTTTCGGCGCGGAACTCTTCGACACGTGGCCGCCACTCACATGCGTCCTGTGTACCCGGTGGTGCAAGTGCCTGCGAGGCTGGGGGACATGACTGAGCCGCTGTGGCACATCGCGCACACCTACGAGCTGACCCCGACCGCCCGCGACGGGATCCGCGCCTTCCTCGACACCGCTTTCGAGGGCGACTTCAGCGACGACGACTGGGACCACACCCTGGGCGGCATCCACGCCTACGCACGCGACAACAGCGGTCTCCTGGCCCACGGCAGCGTCGTCCAGCGCCGGGTGATCCACGCCCACCGCTCGTACCGCATCGGCTATGTCGAGGGCGTGGCCGTCCGTGCCGACCGGCGCCGCGAGGGGCTCGGCGGCCGGGTGATGGCTGCGCTGGAACGCGTCATCGACGATGCGTACACGTTCGGCGCGCTGTCCGCCTCCGCCACCGGGGCCGGCCTGTACGCGGCGCGTGGCTGGCAGGTGTGGCAGGGGCGGATCGGCGTGCAGCGGCTGAGCCGGGTGGAGCTGCTGCCGGACGAGGAGGGCAGCACGTACGTCAGGGCGGCGGGCAGCCGCCCACTGCCCTCGCCGTCCAGGAAGCTGATCTTCGACTGGCGCGACGGCGACGTGCTCTGATCCCTACAGGGCCCCCGCGTCCCGCGCCGTCCACACCGACGGATACAGCGGCCGGAAGCCCAGCTCGTCCCTGGCCCGCAGCGTCGACGTGATTCCGTACCACGGGTCGGGGTCGACCCGGTCCGCCGACTCGGCCGGCAGCGCGACCCCGTTGAGCTGGTGCAGCTCCACCGCCGTCACCGGCGCGTCGTCCGAGAAGTTGTAGCGGCGACCCGCCGGGCCCGGTGCGTACAGCAGCCGCAGCAGTCCCTGCGCGACATCCGCGTGGTGCACCATCGCGAGCCGCTGCGTGGCCGCCCACTGCCCGGCCCAGGCCATCGACTGCGCGAGGTGCGGGTCGCCCTCGCCGTACACAAAGGCCAGGACGGCGATCCGGACATCGAGCCCGTGGTCGCGGTGGAGCGCGAGCAGGCCCTCCTCGGCCGCCACCTTGGACTCGGTGTACGCACCCCACAGCTGCCCGCCCGGCACCGGGGCGTCGTCCTCCGTCAGCGGCCTGCCGCGCCCCGCGCCGTACGCGAGGTTCGTGCCGACCTGCACGAACCGCTGCGTGCCCGCCTCCACGGCCGCCCGGCCCAGGGCCAGCGCAGCGGCATGGTTGACCGCCCATGCCTCCTCGTCCGGCACCCCTCGGAACGCCGCCGCGATGTTCACCACCGTGTCGGTTCCGGCCAGCGCCTTCCGTACGTCCTCCGGGTCCCGGAGGTCACCGACGACGACCTCGGCCCCCAGCGCGGCGAGGGGTGCACCCCGCTCCTCGTCCCGCACGATCACCCGCACCGTGTCACCGGGGGCGGCCCGCCGCAGCAGCCGCGGTACGAAACGCCGGCCGACCTGTCCCGTGGCACCCGTCACCAGAATCAGCATCATCGGTTCCTCTCGTCGCTTCCGATGTCCATCACCCTGCGACGGGCCTCCGGCCGGCGGGAGAGACGGGGCTATCCGAGGACCGGCACTCCCTGGATACGGATCCGCGCACGAGCCATGCTGGGGGCGTGGACCTCGACCGATCGGAACTCGCCGACTTCCTGCGCCGTTGCCGCGCCCGCCTCGAACCGGCCGACGTGGGGCTGACCGCCGGCTCCCGGCGGCGCACCCCGGGGCTGCGGCGGGAGGAGGTCGCCCATCTCACCGGTGCCTCCGTGGACCACTACACACGCCTGGAGCAGGGCCGCGGCTCACGCCCCTCGCGTCAGATGCTCTCCGCAGTGGCCAGGGCGTTGCGGCTGAGCGAGGACGAACGCGACCATCTCTTCCGGCTGGCCGGGGAGGAGCCGCCGAGCAACCGCCACGGCCCCACCCAGCATGTGCGCCCCGGGCTGTTGATGGTCCTCGACCGACTGCACGACGCACCCGCCCAGGTCCTGAGCGACCGCGGCGAGGTCCTCGCCCAGAACGCCATGGCCGTGGCGCTGACCGGTGAGCACCAGCCGGGGCACAACATCATCCGGTCCTGGTTCACCGCCCCCGAGGGGCGGGCGCTCTTCCCGGCAGAGGACCACGAGGCGCACTCCCGCAGCCATGTCGGCCAGCTCCGTGCGGTGCTCGCCGCCCGCCCCGATGATGTCGCGCTCATCGCGCTCGTCGATGAACTGCGTGCGGCGAGCGAGGAGTTCGACCTTTTGTGGGCCGAGCATGTCGTCGCCGTGCGGCGTGCCGAGCACAAGCGGTTCGTGCACCCGGTCGTCGGGGAACTGGACCTGGAATGCGAGGCGCTGCTCAGCGCCGACCACGGTCAGGTGCTGGTCATCCACACGGCCCGGCCCGGCACGGACGCGTACGAACGGCTGCAACTGCTGCGTGTGGTGGGCCTCCAGGACCTGACCGTCGGGCCGTGACCGGTCAGGACCTGATGCCGAGCGCCTCGCCGTCGATGCCGCCCGCGGCCCAGGTGGCGCTCGGCTTCCACGGGTACTGGCGCCGAGCCCGCTGGTGGGCTGCGCAGAAGTGGAACCCGCCGGCACCGACGCAGATCGAGGACGACGGAGCGGTGCTCTCGATGGTGTCCCGTGGTCTCGGAATGGCGATCATGCCGCAGCTCTCCCTCGAAGGAGTACCCGGCGACGTCGAGATCACTGATCTCGGACCGGAGCGGCCGACCCGCTCCGTCGGCTATGTCACCACCCCTGAGCAGGCACAATCCCTTGCTGTCCGGGCTCTGATCCGGGAACTGCGGGCGGCAGGCCGTAAACCCCCGTCTCAGATAGTAGGAAGTCCGAGTAATTGTGGAGACAGACCGGCCGAGCTGTCCTAGCTTTGTAGAAGCCGAACGTCTCGCTAGATCCAGCGACTGGCGGTCGTGAGCGCATGCCCCGTGCAGGCAACCCCTGCGGCATCCGCTCCCCGCCCCTTCCGGCGCCTCGAAATCCCGAACTCGAAATCACGCTCACGTTTTTTCGATCTCGAAATCCTCGCGATCTCAAGGAGTCGATCCACCATGGCCGAGACGACTGTCCGCCGCGTCCGACACACCCACCGCCCGACCGAGTCGGAGCGCCAGAATGCCGCCGCCGCCCTGCAGCGAGCCCTCGACCGCAGGGACAACGGCGGCTCCACCGGCCACTGAGGCCGGTCCGTCCGGCAGCGCTCAGCCGCGGCTGATCTCGAAGTGGTCGATGCGCTCGCCCGACTCGGCGAGCGCGGTGACCTTCATCCGGGCACGGGGCCCGGGCTGGACCTCCACCGCGAGGAACGAGAAGCCGGTGTAGCGCACCCGCGACCACTCCACGGTCTCGGTCGCCCTGCCGCCGCCCTTGACCACGTGGTACGTGTCCACGCTCTCCTGGTCCTTGACGCGCCCCTCGTACGTGTCGGGCGCCGGGAAGTTGTACAGGGCCTTGCCCGCGCCGCCCGCCGTGACGTACACGATGCCGTCCCGCGTCGGGTCGGTGTGCTCGCCGATCGGCACCTTCCGTGCGACCGCGTTCTTCAGTATCGCGTCGGTGCGCTCGTACACGTGGTTGTGGCCGTTGATGACGAGGTCCACCTGGTGCTTCTCGAAGAGGGGCACCCAGGCGTCCCGCACACCGCCGTCCGACGCGTGCGCATTGGTCGTCGAGAAGGCGCAGTGATGGAAGAAGACCACGATGAAGTCGATGTCGTGGCGGGCTCTCAGCTCGCCGAGGCGCCGGTCCAGCCAGCGGGTCTGCTTGCCGTCGCTGATCCCGAAGTTGGCGGGGATCTCGTACGAGACGTCGTTGGCGTCGAGTGCGACCACGCCCACGTTGCCGTGCACGAACGAGTAGGCGCCGGGCTGGCCCACCGGGTCGGGGCCGTTGTCCGGCAGCGACCAGCGGGCGTTCTGGCCGCCGTAGCCGTCGGGCGAGTACCACGCCTCCATGTCGTGGTTGCCGGTGGTCACCATCCACGGCACGGTCTTCGAGACGGTCTCCGTCTGTGCCAGGAACTGGTCCCAGGTGCGGGCGTCGTACGTGTCGGTCGTCCGGCCGGAGCCGGACGGGTCGGCGTAGCAGATGTCGCCCGCGTGCAGGTGGAAGGCCGGGTTCTGACCGAGGATCAGCTGGTCGTTGCCGAGGGCGTGGTAGCTGACGCCCTGGTCACCGAAGGCGGTGAAGGTGAAGGACTCGGCGCGCGAAGGTGCGGTGGTGAAGGTGCCGAGCGTGCCCAGATTGCGGGTGTCCGCCGGGTCGAAACCGTCGTGGCCGACGCCGTAGTAGTACGTCGTGCCGGGCTCCAGCCGGTCGAGGCCCGCGTGTACGTAGAACTGCTCGGCGGCCGCGATCCTGCCGTCGTTCAGCAGCGGGGTGGTCAGGTGCCGCACCTCGGCGTCGATCTTGCGGCTCAGCGCCCACGGCTTGAGGCCGATGCGGATGTACGGGCGCCGGACAGCGAACGGGACCTGCCAGGAGACCAGCATCTGCGTCTTCGGGTCGGCGCCGTACGCGAGATGCCGGCCGAACGGTGCGACCAGAGAGCCGTCCACCTGGGTGGAGCTGCGCGAGGTGAGCACAGCGGGTGCGGCGGAGGCGGGCGAGGCCGCGAGCCCGGTGCCCAGACCGGCACCGGCGACGGCCGCGGTCGCCACGCTCGTGCGCAGCACGCCGCGCCGGGTCAGCCGGGTGCGCAGATAGTCGTGCTGCTCCGCCATGGTCATGCGGTCGGCGAGCTTCTCGGGGATGCCGAAGCGAGGGATGTCCATGGCCAGAACATCCACCCGTGTGCTGACGCCGTCCCACCGGATGAGTGAACGGCACACGTACAACTCCCCATGTGTCCGTATGGTGGACGTCAAATGTCACAAGATGGGACGAGCAGTAGGGTGCCGACATGACTCGCAGCATCAATCTCGCAGTGGTCCCCGGTGACGGTATCGGCCAGGAGGTCGTGGCTCAGGGCCTCAAGGTCCTCAACGCCGTTCTCCCGCAGGATGTGAAGCTGGAGACCAAGGAATTCGACTTCGGCGCCAAGCGTTACCACGCGACCGGTGAGACCCTCACCGACGCCGATGTCCAGGCGCTCAAGCAGCACGACGCCATCCTGCTCGGCGCGATCGGTGACCCCTCGGTCCCCTCGGGCGTCCTGGAGCGCGGCTTCCTGCTGAAGCTCCGTTTCCTCTTCGACCACCATGTGAACCTGCGGCCGTCGAAGCTCCTCCCGGGTGTCGCGACCCCGCTCAAGGGGCAGCCGGAGATCGACTTCGTGGTGGTCCGTGAGGGCACCGAGGGTCCGTACACCGGCAACGGCGGCTCGATCCGCACCGGCACCCCGCACGAGGTCGCCACCGAGGTCTCGGTCAACACCGCCTTCGGTGTCGAGCGTGTGGTCCGTGACGCCTTCGCCCGCGCCCAGGCCCGCCCGCGCAAGAAGCTGACGCTGGTCCACAAGAACAACGTGCTGACTTACGCCGGGCACCTGTGGACCAACATCTTCAACAAGGTCGCGGCCGAGTTCCCGGACGTCACCACCGACTACCTGCACGTGGACGCGGCGACGATCTTCCTCGTCACGCAGCCCGAGCGCTTCGACGTGATCGTCACCGACAACCTCTTCGGCGACATCATCACCGACCTCGCCGCGGCCGTCTCCGGCGGCATCGGCGTCGCGGCCTCGGGGAACATCAACCCGAGCGGCGAGTTCCCCTCGATGTTCGAGCCGGTCCACGGCTCCGCCCCGGACATCGCGGGACAGGGCAAGGCCGACCCCACGGCCGCGGTGCTCTCCGTCGCCCTCCTGCTGCGCCACCTGGGCTACGAGGCCGAGGCTGCGCGCATCGAGGAGGCCGTCTCCGCCGACCTCGCGGAGCGCGGCGACACCCCTCGTACGACCTCGGAAATCGGTGACGCGCTCGCGGTACGCGTAGCGAGCTGACCCGACGACTCCACTTCGAAGCCGCCGGGTCCCCACCGCACCCGGCGGCTTCTCCTGTGTGGTCCCGGGTGCCACCATCGAACCCTGGACCGCATTCACGTCATTTCGTGCACGGGTCCCCGCGAGAGATAATCGAACGGGCCGTGGCTTGCGGTAAAGCTCGGACGTCCCAGCACCTGTCTGACAGGAGCCGGCGTGAGCGCGGTCCATCACACACAAGACCGGTGAAGGACACGCACTCATGACGACGCCCACGATCGAGCTCAAGCCCTCTTCGACCCCGCTGTCCGACGCGGAGCGCGAGGCGATCCTGGCCACCCCCGGATTCGGCCGCTACTTCACCGATCACATGGTGATCATCAAGTGGACCGAAGGCCGCGGCTGGCACGACGGCCAGCTCGTTCCCTACGGCCCGCTCTCGATCGATCCCGCCACCAACGTCCTGCACTACGCGCAGGAGATCTTCGAGGGGCTCAAGGCCTACCGCCAGCCCGACGGCTCGGTGGCCAGCTTCCGCCCCGAGGCCAACGCCAAGCGCTTCCAGCGTTCCGCACACCGGCTCGCCATGCCGGAGCTCCCGGTCGAGACGTTCATCGAGGCGTGCGACGCACTGGTCCAGCAGGACAAGGCATGGGTTCCGGCCCACGGCGGCGAGGAGTCGCTCTACCTGCGCCCGTTCATGATCGCGTCCGAGGTCGGCCTCGGTGTGAAGCCCGCCAACGAGTACCTCTTCATCGTCATCGCCTCGCCGGCCGGCGCGTACTTCGCCGGTGGCGTCAAGCCGGTCTCGATCTGGCTCTCCGAGGACCGCGTCCGCGCCGTCCCCGGTGGCATGGGTGACGCCAAGACCGGCGGCAACTACGCGGCGTCCCTCCTCGCCCAGGCCGAGGCGTCCGCGAAGGGCTGCGACCAGGTCGCCTATCTCGACGCCGTGGAGCACAAGTGGGTCGAGGAACTCGGCGGCATGAACCTGTACTTCGTGTACGGGGACAAGATCATCACCCCGTCCCTGACCGGCTCCCTGCTCGCCGGCGTCACCCGTGACTCGCTGCTCCAGGTCGCCCGCGACCTCGGCTACGAGTCCGAGGAGGGCCGCGTCTCCATCGACCAGTGGCGCGCCGACACCGAGAACGGCACCCTCACCGAGGTCTTCGCCTGCGGCACCGCCGCCGTCATCACCCCCGTCGGCATCGTCAAGTCCGCGGGCGGCGAGTGGACCCAGAGCGAGGGCCGGCCCGGCGAGGTCACGCTCAAGCTGCGCGAGCGCCTGCTGGACATCCAGCGCGGCGTCGCGCAGGACACGCACGGCTGGATGCACCCGCTCGGCTGAGCCACGGTCCCGTACGGCGACGTCCCGTACCGCGACGCCCGCCCCGGCAGCAGCCGGGGCGGGCGTCGTCGTTCCCGCTCAGAACATGGCGGATGGCTGTGCCTCCGGGGCGGCCGGCACCGCGGGCTCCGTGCGCCTGCCGCGCGTCAGCGCCGTGTACGCGACACCGCCCACCAGGCCCGACAGCAGGAAGCTGCAGT
This sequence comes from Streptomyces sp. NPDC057565, assembly GCF_042801455.1. NCBI lineage: Bacteria > Bacillati > Actinomycetota > Actinomycetes > Kitasatosporales > Streptomycetaceae > Streptomyces > Streptomyces sp. NPDC057565. The sequence continues at coordinate 153,310 of NZ_JBHVFU010000011.1, forward strand.
CCACCCCGCCTGTCAGGGAGAGCAGCGGACCCTCGTACGAGGGCAGCGAGACGGCGGAGAGGCCCACTGCCGCGCCCAGGGCCCAGGAGGCCGTGGCGGGCAGGTTCCAGCCGGCTGTGTACCAGTAGGCGCCGCCGCGCGAGCGCCGGTTGAAGACTTGGAGGGCCTCCGAGTCGTAGACACCGCGACATCGGACGAAGCCGATCAGGGTGATCACCGCCCACGGGGTGCCGATGGCGGTCAGCAGCAGGACGAACGACGTCATCGCGGATTCGGCGTCCCAGGCGTAGTGCCCCACGAAGACGCACGCCGTGGCGACGCCCGCGACCGCGAAAGTGGCCTGGGGGCGCGAGGCGCGCGGCAGGATCGCATCCAGATCGAGGCCCATGGAGTACAGCATCAGGCCGGCGTTGCCGACCGAACCGGCGGAGGCGGCGAGCAGCAGCGGGATCAGGTACCAGGTGGGGGAGGCGTCGACGAGCGGGCCCGCATAGTCGAGGGCCGCCCGGGAGGCGTACGCCGTGAACGTGCCGAAGAGCTGCGGGACGAGCAGACCGATCAGCAGGCCGATCCAGCTTGCGCGCAGCACGCTCCGGGAGGAGTGACGGTCCGGGGAGATGTACCGCGTGTAGTCGCCGAGCAGGGTGATGAACGCGATCGGGCCGCTCAGCCCCGATGCGACCACGGCCAGCAGCCAGGTCGGCCAGAAGGATCCGAGCAGATGGCCGCCGGTGCCGGGCAACGCGGCGGTGGTGAAGTGTGGGGCGTACGCGACGATGCCCAGGATCAGCAGCGCGCTCATCGCGACGGCGAGGACGCGGGAGAGACGCAGCAGCATCCGGTAGCCGTAGACCGCGCCGATCACGGTGGCGGCGGCGAGCAGCGCATACACGGCCGCGTACGAGAGCCCCCCGGTCGACAGCCCGAAGAGGCGATGCATGGCGCCCACCATCGCGTCGCCGCCGATCCAGACGGTCAGCGCTGTGTAGCCGAGAGCGAGCAGCAGGCCGACGATCGAGCCGACCAGGCGGCCGCGCACACCGAACTGGGCACCGGAGGACGTGGAGAGGTTGGTTCCGGTGCGCAGCGAGACCAGGGCGAGCGGTGCCGTCAGCAGGGTGCCGAGCAGGGTGCCCACGACGATCGAGCTCACCGAGGCCCACCAGTCCAGGCCGAAGGAGACCGGGAGCCAGCCAAAGATGATCACGCCCAGGCAGAGATTGGACCCCAGCAGGATCGAGACGAGGTCGCGTGGGGCGCTGGTGCGTTCCGCCTCCGGGATGGTGTCGACTCCGCGCTGTTCTACCGGCATGAGGACGCCCCTGACGTTCGACAGTTTGAGTGCCGCTCTATATGAGCCCAAGTGCGGCTCTCCGTCAATGGTTCCCAGACGGGAAAATCTTGATTAGAGTGATGTTCAAATTGGAGGTGTACTGACGTGCGACTTACCCCTACCGAGCGAGATCGGCTCCTGCTCTTCGGTGCCGCCGAACTGGCACGGGCGCGCCGGGCGCGTGGACTGAGGCTCAATGTTCCCGAGGCGACCGCGCTCATAGCGGACACCGTCTGCGAGGCGGCCCGGGACGGAAAGCGGCTCGCCGAGGCGATCGAGGCCGCGCGCGGCGTGCTGGGGCCCGACGACGTCCTGCCCGGTGTGGCGGATGTGGTCACCGAGGTGCATGTGGAGGCCGTCTTCGACGACGGATCCCGGCTCGCGGTCGTCTCGAAGCCCATCGGGGGAGGACTCGGCGACGCCGCACCCGGCGCCGTACTGCCCGCACCGCCGCACGCCGAGCCCGAGCCCGCGCTGCGGCTGACCGTGCACAACACCGCGACCGTCCCGGTCAGCGTCACCTCGCACTTCCACTTCTTCGAGGCCAACCCGCGCCTTGATTTCGACCGGGCCGCGGCGTACGGGATGCGGCTGTGCGTCCCCGCCGGATCGTCGGTCCGCTTCGACCCGGGCGGCGAGACCGAGGTCGGCCTGATGCCGATCGGCGGCGCCCGGATCGCGATCGGCTTCGCCGGCCTGGTCGACGGACCGCTGGACGCGCCCGGCGCGAAGGAAGAGGCCCTGCGGCGCGCGGCGGCCTGCGGCTATCTGGGAGCGGAGGACGCCTGATGGACCCCAACGAATACGCATCGGTCCACGGACCGCGCGCCGGAGACCGGGTCGTTCTCGGCGACTCCGGCCTGGTGGTGCGCGTCGAGTCGGATGCGCAGGCGCACGGCGACGAGTTTCTGGCCGGCTTCGGCAAGACCGCGCGCGACGGGCTGCACCTCAAGGCCGCGGCCGTACGCGACACCTGCGACGTCGTCATCAGCAACGTGCTGGTCATCGACGCTGTTCAAGGCATCCGCAAGGTCTCCATCGGCATCCGTGAAGGCCGGATCCACTCGATCGGGCGGGCCGGTAACCCGGACACGCTCGACGGCGTGGACGTCGTCGTCGGCACGGGCACCACGATCGTGTCCGGCGAGGGCCTGATCGCGACGGCCGGTGCCGTGGACACCCACGTCCATCTGCTCTCGCCGCGCATCATGGAGGCCTCGCTCGCCTCCGGCGTCACCACCGTCATCGGTCAGGAGTTCGGCCCGGTGTGGGGCGTCGGCGTCAACTCGCCGTGGGCGTTGCGCCACGCCTTCAACGCCTTCGACGCCTGGCCGGTCAACATCGGCTTCCTGGCCCGCGGCTCGTCCTCCGGCGACGCGCCCCTGGTTGAGGCGCTCGCCGAGGGCGGTGCATCCGGCTTCAAGGTGCACGAGGACATGGGCGCGCACACCCGTGCGCTCGACACCGCCCTGCGCGTCGCCGAGGAACACGACGTGCAGGTCGCCCTGCACAGCGACGGGCTGAACGAGTGCCTGTCCGTCGAGGACACCCTGCGTGTCCTGGACGGCCGGACGATCCACGCCTTCCACATCGAGGGCTGCGGCGGTGGACACGTACCGAACGTCCTGAAGATGGCGGGCGTGCCGAACGTCATCGGTTCGTCCACCAATCCGACCCTGCCGTTCGGCCGGGACGCGGTGGCCGAGCACTACGGGATGATCGTCTCGGTACACGACCTCAAGACCGACCTGCCCGGGGACGCCGCCATGGCGCGGGACCGGATCAGGGCCGGGACGATGGGCGCCGAGGACGTGCTGCACGACCTCGGCGCGATCGGCATCACCTCGTCGGACGCGCAGGGGATGGGGCGCGCGGGCGAGACCGTACGCCGCACCTTCGCCATGGCCGGGAAGATGAAGGCCGAGCTGGGCCCGATGGAGGGCGACGGCGCGCACGACGACAACGCCCGGGTGCTGCGCTACATGGCGAAGCTGACGATCAACCCGGCTATCGCGCACGGCCTCGCGCACGAGATCGGTTCGATCGAGGTGGGCAAGCTCGCCGACATCGTGCTGTGGAAGCCGCAGTACTTCGGGGCGAAGCCGCAGATGGTACTGAAGGCGGGCTTCCCGGCGTGGGGCGTGACGGGTGACCCCAACGCAGCGACCGACACCTGTGAACCGCTGGTCCTGGGACCGCTGTTCGGGGGGCACGGCGCGACCCCCGCCGATATCTCGGTGGCCTTCGTGGCGAAGGCCGCGGCCGAGCTGGGCTCCGACCTGATGCCGACGCGGCGGCGCAGGGTGGCCGTGCGCGGCACCCGCGGGATCGGCCCGGCGGATCTCCGGCTCAACTCCCGCATCGGGGATGTGGCGGTGGACGGGCGCAGTGGGCTGGTCACGCTGGACGGTGCCCCGATGCGCTCGGAACCCGCCGAATCGGTGTCCCTCAACCGCCTCTATTTCCTGTAAGAACACAGCCTTTCAGCACACAGCCTTGAGGAGTCCAACGACATGACCTTCCGTATGCCGCCCGAGTGGGCCCCGCACGAGCGCACCTGGATGGCGTGGCCGGGCCCCAACGTCACGTTCACCGGTGACGACCTTGCCGAGTCCCGCGAGGCGTGGGCCTCGGTGGCCCGGGCGGTACGCCGTTTCGAGCCGGTGACCATGGTCGTCGGGCCGGGCCAGTCGGAGGGCGCCCGTGCCCTTCTCGGTCCGGACATCGACCTGGTCGAGCGCGAGCTGGACGACGCCTGGATGCGCGACATCGGTCCGACCTTCGTCACGGACGGCACCCGATTGGCCGCTGTGGACTGGGTGTTCAACGGCTGGGGCGCGCAGGACTGGGCGACCTGGGAACACGACGCGAAGATCGCCCGCCATGTCGCGGATCTTGCGGGGGTCCCCGTGCACAGCTCGTCTCTCGTCAACGAGGGCGGCGGCATCCACGTGGACGGCGAAGGCACCGTCCTCCTCACCGAGACCGTCCAGCTCGGTTCCGAGCGCAACCCGGGCTGGACCAAGGAGGAGGTCGAGGCCGAGATCCACGCCAAGCTCGGCACCACGAAGGCGATCTGGCTGAAGCGCGGCCTGACCGCCGACTACCCGCCCCACGGCTTCGGCACGCTCGGCCATGTCGACATCGTCGCCGCGTTCGCCGGCCCCGGAGTCGTCGTCGCCCACACCCAGCCGGACCCGTCCCACCCCGACCACGAGCTCTGCAAGGAGAACGTGGCCATGCTCAGGGCCCAGACCGACGCTCGGGGGCGTCCCCTGGAGGTCGTCGAGGTCCCTGCCCCGACCGTGGTGCAGGGTGAGGACGGTCACTGGGTCGACTACTCGTACATCAACCACTACGTCTGCAACGGTGGCGTGGTGCTGTGTGCCTTCGACGACCCCCGTGACGAGATCGCGGCGGGCATTTTCCGCCGTCTCCACCCCGATCGGACCGTGACCCTGGTCGACGCCCGTACGATCTTTGCCGGTGGTGGAGGTATCCACTGCATCACACAGCAGCAACCTAAGGTCTGATCCATGCCGAGCACCATCCAGCACGCCGGACAGGGTTATGCGATCGAGCGCTTCTACTCGGTGCCGGACGACGCGTGGTACCTGGAGCTCGCCGAGACGGACCCTCCCGGCCGCACCTTCCTCACCGCGATCGTCGCGGACGAGGACCCGGACCGCACGCCCACGGTCTGCTTCGACGAGCAGACCGGGCACCGGGACATTCCGTACGCCGTCATGACCTGGTTCATGGAAGAGACGGCCGAAGAGGTGCGCAGCAGCCGGGGCTGGATGGAGATCGCGCCCGAACTTCTGGGCATGACCAGGCAGTTGCGTCTGCTCCTGCCTGGTCTGACGGTCGAGGACGAGCAGTATCTCCCGCTGCTGGCGATCCTCGCGGAGCTGCTCACCGACGACGATCTCGGCACGGTGCTGTCCGCGGCCTACGACATGGACCCGCGGACGGTCCGGAGCGACGTGGCCGCGGTCCGCACATCTCCGCCGGGCGCCGTCGCCGAGTTGCGGGCGCTGCTCGCGTCGGACGGATGGACCGGGGGAGCCGCCCGATGACCCCCGCCCCGCGCCGCCGCAACACCGCCCCGCCCCGCGAGGAGGTGCTGGCCGCCGCCATGGCCACCATCGCCGAGCGGGGGCTCGACGGGCTCACCATGGCCGGGCTCGGCCGTGACGTCTCCATGAGCAGCGGTCATCTCCTCTACTACTTCCGCACCAAGGACGAGCTGCTCCTGCAGACCCTGGAGTGGAGCGAGGGCCGGCTCGGCGCCGAGCGGCGGGAGCTGCTGGCCCGGCAGACACCCGTCCGCGAGCGGCTCGACGCCTATGTCGATCTGTACATCCCCGACGGCCACCGCGACCCGCACTGGACGCTCTGGCTGGAGGTCTGGAACCGCTCGCAGAACGCTGACGCCGACGCGCGCGCCCGGCAGGTCGCGATCGAGGGGGCCTGGCACCGGGACCTCGTGGCGCTGCTGGCGGAGGGCGTATCGCGCGGGGAGTTCCGGGCCGTGGACGCGGACCGGTTCGCGACCCGGCTGCGCGCCCTGCTCGACGGGTTCAGCATCCATGTGGCGATCGGCCTGCCGGGCACCGACCGGGGCGGGATCCTCACTCACGTACGGGAGTTCCTGGACGAGGCGCTCGGCTGAGACCATCGATCGCCACCCCGGCGACAGCCTGTTCCGCATCGGCGCGCGCCCGGCCGCACGCCGCCGCCGATCGGGTGCGGCGGACTGCCCGTGCCGAAGCCTCCGTTCCCCCGGCCGTGAACGAGGCGCACGTAAGTACGCGCGTTCGTTGCCCCCTGCACGGTTGTTACGTTCCCGGCCGGTGCGGCACGGTGACGGACCATGGGACGAGAGCAGTGGAAGAAGATCTGGGTCGGCTCCGCCGGCAACATGGTCGAGTGGTTCGACTGGTTCGTGTACGCGACCTTCGCGGTCTATTTCGCGGACTCGTTCTTCCCCGAAGGCAATGAGACCGCCAATCTCATGAACACCATGGGCATCTTCGCCGTCGGCTTCTTCATGCGGCCGGTCGGCGGCTGGATGCTCGGCCGGATCGGTGACCGCAGAGGGCGCAAGGCCGCGCTGACGCTCACCGTCACCCTCATGTCGGCCTCGGCGATCCTCATCGCCGTCGCGCCGACGTACGCCGTGGCGGGCTACGGCGGCGTCGCCGTCCTGCTCGTGGCCCGGCTGCTCCAGGGCCTCTCCGTCGGCGGCGAGTACGCCGCCGGCGCCACGTACCTCACCGAGGCGTCCGCACCCCGACGGCGCGGCTTCGCCTCCAGCTTCCAGTACGTGTCCATGACCGCCGGGCAGCTGGTCGGCCTCGGTCTCCAGATCGTCCTGCAGCGCACCATGTCCGATGCGGCCCTGCACAGTTGGGGCTGGCGCATCCCGTTCATCGTCGGGGCGCTCGGCGCGGCCGTCGTCTTCTATCTGCGCCGCTCCATGCCGGAGACCGAGGTGTACGCGGAGTCGGGCGCCGCGGACCAGGAGGACCGCGGCACGCTCAGGGCGCTGTGGCAGCACAAGCGCGAGGCGTTCCTGGTGATGGCGCTGACCATGGGCGGGACCGTCGCGTACTACACGTACACGACCTACCTCACCAAGTTCCTCTCGAAGAGCGCGGGCATGGAGAAGTCCACGGCCTCGCTCGTCAGCTTCTGCGCCCTGTTCGTCTTCATGTGCATCCAGCCGCTCGCGGGCAGGCTGTCCGACCGGATCGGCCGTCGCCCGCTGCTGATCACGTTCGCGGTCGGCTCGACCTTCCTGACCGTGCCGATCATGACCATGCTGAAGCACGCGGGCACCTTCTGGCCCGCGTTCGGGCTGGCGCTGCTCGCCCTGGTCGTGGTCACGGGCTACACCTCGATCAACGCCTGCGTGAAGGCCGAGCTCTTCCCGACCGGCATCCGCGCGCTGGGCGTCGCCCTCCCGTACGCCCTCGCCAACGCCCTCTTCGGCGGCACCGCCGAATACGTGGCGCTCTGGTTCAAGAAGGCCGGCGTGGAGTCCGGCTTCTACTGGTACGTGGCGGGCTGTGCCGCGGTCTCCCTGGTCGTCTACCTGACGATGCGCGAGACCCGCGACATCGACCTGGGACGGGTCGGCACGGTGGCTCCCCGGGACGGGCGGACGGAGCCGGCCGGAGCGACGAGCGTCACGCCCGCATCCTGAGACGGCCGACGGCACGGGGGCAGTGCTGTGCGAGACTGCGTCCGTGTCCTCGTTCGTCATGATTATTGGCAACAGGCGCGCCGGTCCGCAGTGACCGTCTCGTACCACCACGTACGGAGCGGCACCGTGCCCCAGACCCGCGCGCAGACCTCTCGCACCCGCGAGGGGTTTTTTCGTTTTCCGGCCCTCACCTCGGCCGGGGCGATGCGCGCGCGGGATGATGGGGGCAAGTGGAGCCCAATCGTCCGGATCCACTCATCCGACAGGAGTCAGACCAGCATGACCACCAAGGCCAAGCCCACCGACGACAGCTTCCATGTCTTCGACACCACACTGCGCGACGGTGCACAGCGTGAAGGCATCAACCTGACGGTCGCGGACAAGCTGACCATTGCCCGGCACCTGGACGACTTCGGCGTGGGCTTCATCGAGGGCGGCTGGCCCGGCGCCAACCCCCGCGACACGGAGTTCTTCGCCCGTGCTCAGCAGGAGATCGAGTTCAAGAACGCCGAGCTGGTCGCCTTCGGCGCGACCCGCAGGGCCGGAGCCAGGGCGTCGGAGGACCCCCAGGTCAAGGCGCTGCTGGAGTCCGGAGCCCCGGTGATCACACTGGTCGCCAAGTCGCACGACCGGCATGTGGAACTCGCCCTGCGCACCACCCTCGAAGAGAACCTGGAGATGGTCCGCGACACCGTCTCCTACCTGCGCGAACAGGGCCGCCGGGTCTTCGTCGACTGCGAGCACTTCTTCGACGGCTACCGCGCCAACCCCGAGTACGCCAAGGACGTCGTCCGGGCCGCGCACGGGGCCGGCGCCGACGTCGTCATCCTCTGCGACACCAACGGCGGGATGCTCCCCGCCCAGGTCCAGGCCGTCGTCTCCACCGTCCTCGCGGACACCGGCGCCCGGCTCGGCATCCATGCCCAGGACGACACCGGCTGCGCGGTCGCCAACACCCTGGCCGCCGTCGACGCCGGCGCCACGCACGTCCAGTGCACCGCCAACGGGTACGGCGAGCGGGTCGGCAATGCCAACCTCTTCCCCGTCGTCGCCGCCCTGGAACTCAAGTACGGCAAGAGCGTCCTCCCCGAGGGCGCACTGGCCGAGATGACCCGTATCTCGCACGCCATCGCCGAGGTCGTCAACCTCACACCCTCCACCCACCAGCCCTATGTGGGTGTTTCCGCCTTCGCCCACAAGGCCGGACTGCACGCCTCCGCCATCAAGGTCGACCCCGACCTCTACCAGCACATCGATCCGGCGCTCGTCGGCAACACCATGCGGATGCTCGTCTCCGACATGGCGGGCCGCGCCTCCATCGAGCTCAAGGGCAAGGAGCTCGGCATCGACCTCGGGGGCAACCGCGAGCTCGTCGGCCGGGTCGTGGAGCGGGTCAAGGAGCGCGAGCTCAAGGGCTACACGTACGAAGCCGCGGACGCCTCCTTCGAGCTGCTGCTGCGCGCCGAGGCCGAGGGCCGAGTGCGCCGCTACTTCCGTACGGAGTCCTGGCGGGCGATCGTCGAGGACCGACCCGACGGCACGCACGCCAACGAGGCGACCGTGAAGCTCTGGGCGAAGGGCGAGCGGATCGTCGCCACCGCCGAGGGCAACGGCCCGGTCAACGCCCTCGACCGGGCGCTGCGCGTCGGCCTGGAGCGGATCTACCCGCAGCTCGCCAAGCTGGAGCTGGTCGACTACAAGGTCCGCATCCTGGAGGGCCGCACCGGCACCGAGTCCACCACCCGCGTGCTGATCACCACGGGCGACGGCACCGGTGACTGGGCGACCGTCGGCGTCGCGGAGAACGTCATCGCCGCGTCCTGGCAGGCGCTGGAGGACGCGTACACCTACGGTCTGCTGCGGGCCGGGGTCGAGCCCACGGAGTAGCCCCCGGGTCCGGGGCGGGCCCACCGGGCTGCACGGAGGTCTAGTGGGCCCACGGCGTGGTCGCCGTGGGCCCGCCCCGGACCGGTTCGTTCACTTACTGGAGACGCCACTTCTGATTGGCCGCTCCGGTGCACGTCCAGATCTGGGCGCGCGCCCCGTTCGCCGTCGAGTGGTCGGTGATGTCCAGGCACTTGTCCGCCGCCGTGTCGACGACGTCACCCGTCGAGGCGTTGTACGTCCAGCGCTGCGCCGACGAACCGTTGCAGGTGTACAGCTGGACCTTCGCTCCGTCGGCCGTCGACGCGGACGTCACATCCAGGCAGGAGCCCAACGCCTGGATGGAACCGTCCGCTGCGACCGTCCAGCGCTGGGCCGCCGAGCCATTGCAGTCATAGAGCTGGACGGCCGTCCCGTCGGCGCTGCTGCCGCCCGCGACGTCCAGGCACTTGCCCGCGGGGCCCGAGAAGACGCCCGAGGTGCCGGTGGAGCCGGACGGGTTGCCTGACCAGGTGAACGTCGCCGAGGTGCGGCCCGGCAGCGAGTAGGTGAACTTCTGGCCGCCCCAGTTGACGGTCACCTGCTGCGCCGACGTACCGCCGTTGTAGGCGATCAGCGCCTTCGAACCGTCCGGGTTGCGCCAGGCCACGTTCGGCACCGTGGAGCTGGCGGTCGAGGCGACCCGCTGGGCGCCGGGCCGGACGAACTTCGTCAGATGACCCATCGTGTAGTACTCGATGGTGTAGTCGACCTGGCCGCTCCTGCTGTCCCCGTTGTGCACGGTGATCAGCCCGTCGCAGGTGCCGCAGCCGCCGTTGTGCGGGCCGCGGTTCTGGTCCACCGCGAGGGACCACTTGGTCACCGACTTCGCCCAGTTGCGGGTGTAGTCGACGATGTTGAGCATGTCCTCGCGCTGCTGGTCGGCGATCCAGGTGCCGCCCGAGTGCTCGGTCTGGAAGGCGTCCGTCGTCGGGTACTGGTTGTGCACGGTGGTCTGCTTGGAGACGTCGCCGCCGTAGCCGTGCCAGGCGACCCCGCCGAAGTTGGGGTGGTTGCGCACGGCCGCGTCGTCCACGGTGGCCGCCGCGTAGGCGTCGTAGGTGTCCCAGTTCCAGTCGTGGGCGAGGACCTTGGTCGCGAGCCCCGCGGACTGGAGCTTCGGCAGCAGCTCGCTCTTGGTGAAGTAGGCGAGCCCCGAGCCGTTCCAGCTCATCGACGGATAGCCGGAACAGCAGGTCGGCTCGTTCTGCGCAGTGACGTAGTCGACCGGAACGCCCTGGTCCCGGTACGCCTGAAGGTACTTCACGAAGTAGTCGGCGTAGGTCCCGTAGTTCTCCGCCTTGAGCCAGCCGCCGTTCAGCCGGCCGCTGTCCTTCATCCAGGCCGGCGCGGTCCACGGCGACGCGACCGTCGTCAGTGCCGGATTGAGCTGCTTGGCCTGCTTGGTCAGCGGGAGCACGTCCGCCAGATCGTGTGCGATCGAGAACTTCGCGAGCGACGGGTCGGTCTGGCCGGACGGTATGTCGTCGTACGTGTAGCCGGTCCTGGCGAGGTCCGACCCGCCCATCGGATTGCGTACGAACGAGAGCCCGATGCCCTCGGTGGGGGAGAACAGCTTCTTCATCGTCGCGTCGCGGGTCGCCTGGGTCAGCGCCCCGCTGCTCTTCATGAGGTACGCGGCCGTGTCGGTGAACGAGGCGCCGCCGCCCGTGAATGTCTGGTAGCGGGTGGATTCGTCGACCGTGATGTTCGTACCGCCGCCACCGTTCCCGGAGCCGAAGGCAATCGGGGTCTGTGCCTCCAGGCCCCGGGTGACATGCCGGCCACCGGCGTCGTCCGTCGTGGTCAGCGCGATGTTCACGGTCTCACCGGCCGCCTGGGCGGTGCCGGACGAGACCCCGGTGAGACCCGCTGTCGCGAGCACTGCGGCGACCAGTACGCGAGCCGCTCCGCTTGATCTGATCATGGGCTGCTGCCTTTCTCGGCAGGGCTGTGGGGGAGTTGCCGTCGATCGAGGCGTGAGTGAACTGCTGTTAGGTGCCCACGTCAAGGGGGTGCGCGTTCATGACTTGAAGACACAACGTGCCCCGCCTGCTTGGAATATGGGTACGGACCAATGTCGGCGTGAAGTATTGACGGCACTGTTCCGGCGCGGTTAACTCACGCCGCAACGCCGGTACCGGTTCCGGAACCGGTTGCGGTACCGGTTTCAGCTCCCTGTCATGCCGTGCCCTGGAGGCCCCCCGATGCGAGTCACCATCGCCGATGTCGCCCGCGAGGCCGGCGTCAGCAAGACGACCGTGTCCCGGGTCATCAACACCAAGGGCGAAGTGGACGGCTCCACGGCCGCCCGCGTTCGTGAAGTGATCGCACAGCTGGGTTACGTACCCAGCTCGGGCGCCGTCGGACTGGCCCGCGGAAGCAGCCGTACGGTCGGCATGCTGGTGCCCTCGCTCACCTGGCCGTGGATGGGCGAAGTGCTCCAGGGCGTCGTCGACACCGTCGAAGCGGCCGACTACGGGCTGCTGCTCTTCACCTGCAACCGGGGTGCGGAATCGGTGGAGCGCTTCACCAGTCAGGTGTCGGCGCGCGCCTTCGACGGACTCGTCGTCGTCGAACCCGAGAACACCCTCGATCACCTCACCGCACTGCACCGCGGTGGTCTGCCGATCGTGCTGATCGACGACCGCGGCCACCACCCCGAGTTCCCCTCCGTCGTGACCACCAACCGCGAAGGAGGTGCGTCCGCTGCCCGCCATCTGCTGTCCGCAGGACGTACCAGGCCCCTGGTCCTCACGGGCCCCCAGCACTTCGGCTGCGTGCGCGACCGGCTGGACGGATTCCGTACGGTTCTGCCCACCGATCTCGTGGTCCAGGGGGACTTCACCGAACGGTGCGGCCGCCAGGCCGTGGAGCAACTCCTCGCCGAAGGCGTGGAGTTCGACTCGGTCTTCGCGCACAACGACATCAGTGCGGCAGGCGTGCTGCGGGCGTTGCGCGCGGCCGGACGGTCCGTGCCCGACGACATCGCGGTGGTCGGCTTCGACGACATCCCGATGGCCGAGCACACCGAACCGCCGCTGACCACCGTGCGCCAGCCCACTCGTCAGATGGGTGAGACGGCGGCGCGGTTGCTGCTCTCCCATCTGGGTGGCACGGCCGTTCCGGACGAACCGGTCGTGCTGCCCACCGAACTGGTCGTGCGCCACTCGGCGCCGTAGCGGTCCGGCCGGTCCGACCGGCCATCCGCTTCCCGTTGTTCCACTCTCTCAGGCACCACCCCGCGCCTCCCCGTGCACGTCTGCGCACCACCGGCACGACCAGCAGCACCCGCACCACTCCGCACCGCCCGAACACGGCGCGCCGAGCGCTGCCCACCCCCCGTTCCCCGGATCTCCCAGACCCGCAGTCCTTCCTGGAGTCGCCATGTCCGCACGTCGTCACCCCGCGCTGAGAGCGCTCTCACTCGCCACCGTCGTGGTCGCTCTCGCCACCGGTTGCTCGTCCGCCAACTCGGGTGCCAACAAAGGGGGTGGCGCCGCCTCCGGCGTGCTGACCCTGGGCAAGCCGGACGGACCGCAGACGAACAACAGCAACCCGTTCCTGTCCACCTCGGCCGGTGCCACCCTCGGCTACCGCTTCATGATCTACGAGCCCCTGGCGATGACGAACCAGATCCGGCCCGCGGACAAGGCGGACCCGTGGCTGGCGAGCGACTGGAAGTGGGAGCTCAACTTCACCAAGGTCACCTTCACCCTGGATGACAAGGCCAAATGGGCCGACGGCAAGCCGCTGACCGCCGAGGACGTCGCGTACACCTTCGAGCTGCTCAAGAAGCACCCGGCGCTCAACGGCAACGGCATCCCGTTCGACGGGATCGGCGTGCAGGGCAAGAAGGTCGTGCTGACCTTCCAGGACTCGCAGTACGTCAACCAGAACAAGATCATCCAGCAGTTCATCGTGCCCAAGCACATCTGGAAGGACGTCAAGGACCCGGAGACCTGGCCCAACCGTACGCCGGTCGGCTCGGGACCGTACAAGCTCAAGACGTTCACCCCGCAGACCACCACGCTGACCGCCACGCCCACGTACTGGAAGGGCGCGACCAAGGTCAAGGAGCTGCGCTACACCGCGTACAACGACAACAGCGCGGCGACCACGGCGCTGGCCGGCGGCAAGGTCGAGTGGTCGTTCGTCTTCATGCCGAACTACAAGCAGCTGTTCATCTCCAAGGACCCGAAGAACCACAAGCTCTGGTTCCCGTCCGGGCTCGGCATCCACGGACTGTGGTTCAACACCGCCCGCAAACCGTTCGACAACCCGGCGCTGCGCAAGGCGATGGCGATGGTCGTCGACCGCAACGCGATCTACACGCAGGCCGAGGCGACCCTCTACCCGGAGATCACCAACCCGACCGGCATTCCGCTGCCCGCCGGTGAGTCGTTCCTCGCGCCCGAGTACAAGAGCGCCACCACCAAGCCGGACGTGGAGGGGGCCAAGAAGGTGCTCGCCGACGCCGGGTTCAAGCTCGCCGGCGGGGTCCTGAAGGACCCGAGCGGCAAGCCGGTCAAGCTCACCTTCACCGACCCGGCCGGCTGGAACGACTACATCACCGGGCTCTCGATCATCAAGGACAACATCAAGCAGCTCGGTATCGAGGCGAAGGTCAAGACGCAGACCGCCGAGGCCTGGGGCGCGGACGTCGCCAACGGCAACTTCGACGCCACCCTGCATTGGACCAACAGCGGCGCGACCCCGTACGACATGTATCAGAACATCATGGACGGCGCGCTGCTCCAGCCCATCGGCAAGGCCTCCCAGATCGGCAACTTCGGCCGCTTCAAGAACACCGAGGCGACCGAGGCGCTCAAGGACTTCGCCAGTGCCACCGACGACACCGCCCGGATCAACGCCATGAACACCCTGCAGAAGATCATGGTCGAGCAGGCGCCGATGATCCCGACGGCGGCCGCCCCCATCGGAGCCGAGTACTCCACGAAGAACTGGGTGGGCTGGCCCACCGAGGTCGACCCCTACGCCCCGCCGCAGCACACCCAGCCGAGCGCGCTGGAGATCGTGCTGAAGCTCAAGCCCGCCAAGAAGTAAGTACGGGGAAACGGACCGGCCATGACCACCACCGATCAGACCGACGTCGTGCTCGAAGCGCGCGGAGTCACCAAACACTTCCCCGTCCGGCGTACCGGCCGCGACCTCGTCGCGGGCAGGCGCCGCACCGTCCACGCCGTCGACGACGTCTCGCTGCACCTGCGGCGCTCCACCGTCACGGCGCTGGTGGGGGAGTCGGGCTCCGGGAAATCCACCGTCGCCCGGCTGCTCGCCCAGCTGTATCCGCTCACCGGGGGCGAGATCCGGCTGGGCGGGCAGGCGGTGAAGGCAGGCCGTGGCCGGTCCTTCCGCAGTTACGTTCGCCAGGTCCAGCTGATCTTCCAGGACCCGTTCGCCTCGCTCAACCCGGTGCACACCGTGCGCTACCACCTCACCCGGGCGCTGAGGATCCACGGGCGGGAGGCGACCGGGACCGAACTCACCGAGCTGCTGGAGCGGGTGCAACTGACTCCCGCCGCGCAGTACCTGGACAAGTTCCCGCACGAGCTCTCCGGCGGCCAGCGCCAGCGCGTCGCCATCGCCCGTGCGCTCGGTGCCGACCCGAAGGTCCTCCTCGCCGACGAGCCGGTCTCGATGCTCGACGTATCCATCCGGCTCGGCGTCCTCAACCTGCTGCGTGACCTCAAGGAACGCCTCCACCTGGCGATCCTCTACATCACCCACGACATCGCCTCCGCCCGCTACTTCGCGGACACCACGCTCGTGATGTACGCGGGCCGGATCGTCGAGGGCGGCGACAGCGAGACCGTCACCCAGCGCCCCGCGCACCCGTACACCCAACTGCTGATCGCCTCCGCGCCCGACCCGGACCGGGTGGTCGCCGAGGCGGAACAGGAGGAGGCCGGCAGCGGCGAACCGCCCTCGCTGATCGCCCCGCCGGCCGGCTGCCGCTTCCATCCGCGCTGCCCGAAGGCGATGGAGCGCTGCCGCACCGAACTGCCGCCGCGCTTCGAGCTGGCGGACGGCCAGTGGGCGGCCTGCTGGCTGTACGCGGACGGCGCGGAGACCACGGACAACGCCGGCGACCACGAGAAGGCGGCTGCGAAGTGAAGTACCTGCTGCAACGGCTCGCCTTCTACCTGGTCACCGCGTGGGCCGCGATCACCATCAACTTCCTGATCCCGCGCATGATGCCGGGTGACCCCGTACAGGCGCTCATGGCCCGCTTCCAGGGCCAGTTGGACACCAGCGCCATCGCCTCGCTCAAGGCGCTCTTCGGACTCGACAAGCAGCAGTCGCTCTGGCAGCAGTACACCGACTACTGGTCGCACCTGCTCGACGGCGACCTCGGGCTGTCCTTCACCTTCTTCCCGACGCCGGTCAGCGAGGTGATCGCCCAGTCGCTGCCGTGGACGCTCGCGCTCGTCGGTGTCACCACCCTGATCAGCTTCGTGCTCGGGACCGGCATCGGCGTCTTCACCGGCTGGCGGCGCGGCTCCTGGATGGACAGCCTGCTGCCCGTCACCACCTTCATCTCCGCCATCCCGTACTTCTGGCTGGGGCTGATCGCCATCGCGCTGTTCGCCGTGAAGTGGCCGCTGTTCCCTGCCGCGGGCGGTTACGACAGCGCCCTGGTGCCCGCCTTCGACTGGCCGTTCATCTCCAGCGCGCTGTATCACGCGGCGCTGCCGGGGCTGACGATCGTGCTCAGCGCGGTGGCGGGCTGGATCCTCGGCATGCGGAACATGATGGTGACGGTGTCCAGCGAGGACTACGTCATGGTGGCCCAGGCCAAGGGGCTCTCCGAGCGCCGGGTGATGTTCGGATACGCGGCACGCAACGCGATCCTGCCCAACATCTCCGGCTTCGCGCTCTCCCTCGGCTTCATCGTCGGCGGCACGCTGCTGGTGGAGATGGTCTTCTCCTACCCGGGCATCGGCTACCAGCTCTTCCAGGGCGTGGGCGCCAAGGACTACCCGCTGATGCAGGGCGTCTTCCTGATCATCACGCTCTCCGTCCTCGCGGCGAACCTCCTCGCCGACGTGATCTACATGGTCCTCGACCCCCGTACCCGAAGGGAGGCCTAGGAACATGGCTGTCACCGCCGCCGAGGTCGCCGTACTCGACACGACCGAGACCCCGGCACCGAGTAAGCGCAGATTCCGGTTCCTGCGCGGCCGCAAGACCGCCGTCGGGCTCGGCATCCTGCTCTTCTTCGTCCTGATCGCCGTCATCGGGCCGTGGATCGCCCCGTACGACCCCGACGCCATGAGCAACGAACTGCTCCAACCGCCTTCCGGAGCACACTGGTTCGGCACCACGCAGACCGGTCAGGACGTCCTCTCGCAGATCCTCGTCGGCACCCGCGGCGTTCTGGTCGTCGGCTTCGTCGCCGGGATCTTCGCGACCATCCTGTCCGTACTGATCGGAGTCAGTGCCGGCTTCCTCGGGGGCACGGCCGACGAACTGCTCTCGGTGCTGTCCAACGTCTTCCTGGTCATCCCGGGACTGCCGCTGATCATCATCATCGCCAGCTTCGTCTCCGACACGGGTGATCTCCTGATCGCCACCGTCATCGCGTTCACCTCGTGGGCCTGGGGGGCGCGCGTCCTGCGCGCGCAGACGCTGTCGCTGCGCCGCCGGGACTACGTCGAAGCGGCCCGCGCCACCGGCGAGTCCACCTGGCGGATCATCCTCTTCGAAGTCCTGCCGAACCTGACGGCCGTCATCGCCTCCGGCTTCGTGGGCACGGTGATCTTCGCGATCCTCTCCGAGATCACCCTCGCCTTCATCGGCGTCGCCGACATCTCCAACTGGAACTGGGGGACCGTCCTGTTCTGGGCGCAGTCCAACCAGGCGCTGGCCCAGGGCGCGTGGTGGTGGTTCGTGCCGGCCGGGCTCTGCATCGCACTACTCGGCATGTCCCTCGCCCTGATCAACTTCGGCATCGACGAGTTCGTCAACCCACGGCTGCGTACGGAGACGGGCGCGTCCCGGAAGGTCCGGATGCGGGTCGGCTTCACCCCCGTGGCACGTCCCGGCACCCCTGAGAAGGAGACCCGCCCATGAGCGAGCCCGTCCTCACCATCAGCGGACTCCACGTGGACTACGGGACCGGCGACGACGCCGTGCACGCGCTGCGCGACATCGACCTCACCCTGCACCGCGGCGAAGTCCTCGGCCTGGCCGGCGAGTCGGGGTCGGGCAAGTCCACCCTGGCGTACGCCGTCACCCGGCTCCTCTCCCCGCCCGGAGTGATCACCGGCGGCGAGGTCCACTACCACCAGCGCGACGGCGAAGCGCTCGACCTGCTGACCCTGACCGCCCCCGAGCTGCGTGCCTTCCGCTGGCAGGAGCTGTCGATCGTCTTCCAGGGCGCGATGAACTCCCTGAACCCGGTGCACACGGTCCACAGCCAGCTCACCGACGTGCTCAAGGCCCACCGCCCGGAGATGAAGCGGGCCGAACGCACCGCACGCGCAGTGGAGCTTCTGTCCCTGGTCGGCATCTCGGAGGACCGGCTCTCCGCCTACCCGCACCAGCTCTCCGGCGGCATGCGGCAACGCGTGATGATCGCGATGGCGCTCGCACTGGAGCCCGAGATCGTCATCATGGACGAGCCCACGACGGCCCTGGACGTCGTCATGCAGCGCCAGATCCTGCGCCAACTGGTCAAGCTCCGCGAGGAGCTGGGCTTCTCCGTCGTCTTCATCACCCATGACATCTCGCTGCTGATCGAGTTCTCGGACCGGATCGCGATCATGTACGGCGGCCGGATCGTCGAGGAGGCCGGTGCCTCCGACATCTACCGCGACCCCCGCCACCCCTACAGCGACGGACTGCTGCACTCCTTCCCGGCGCTGCACGGCCCCCGTCGCGAACTCACCGGCATCCCCGGCTCGCCCCCGCATCTGTCGGCGATGCCGGACGGCTGCGCCTTCCACCCCCGCTGCGGCAAGGCGCTCGATCCGTGCGCCACCCAGGTGCCGGTCCTGGCCCGACCGGACGGTGACGGCTCCCGCACAGTGGCCTGCTGGCTCCATCAGCCCACGCCGGCCACCGCCGCCCCCCGCTTGTAGCGACCCCACGCACACCACAGGAGAACCATGAACCTCGTCATCCCCCAGGGATACGCTCGCGAGATTGCCGCCGAGCCCGTCCACGGTCTGCCCGCCGACTTCCGCTGGGGCGTTGCCACCGCCGCCTACCAGATCGAGGGGGCGGCCGCCGAGGACGGCAGAACCCCGTCGATCTGGGACACGTACTGCAGGGTGCCGGGCATGGTCGTCCGCGGTGAGAACGGCGATGTGGCCTGTGACCACTACCACCGGATGCCCGAGGACGTGCAGCTGATCGCGGACCTGGGCGTCGACACGTACCGCTTCTCGCTCGCCTGGCCGCGCATCCAGCCCGGCGGCCGAGGCCCGGCCAACGCAAAGGGACTCGACTTCTACAAGCGCCTGGTCGACGAGCTGGAGTCGAAGGGCATCACTCCCTGGATCACGCTCTACCACTGGGACCTGCCCCAGGAGCTGGAGGACGCGGGCGGCTGGCCGGCCCGGGACACCGCCTACCGCTTCGCCGAGTATTCCGCCCTCGCCTACGACGCGCTCGGCGACCGGGTCAGGCACTGGACCACGCTGAACGAGCCCTGGTGCTCCGCGATGCTCGGATACGCGTACGGAAGCCAGGCCCCCGGCCGTACGAACTTCGGCGAGGCGATCCACGCCGTCCACCACCTCCTCCTCGGCCACGGGCTCGCCTCCCAGTACATCCGCGGGACCGCCGCCGCCCGGGGCAACGAGCTCGAACTGGGCATCACACTCAACCTCGGCACCGCCACACCCGAGACCGACAGCCACGAGGACGCCGAGGCCTGCCGCCGTGCCGACGGGCTCGGCCGTCGCCTCTACCTGGACCCGCTGGTCAAGGGCGCCTACCCCGAGGACGTCGTCGCCGACCTCGCCCTGCGCGGCGTCGAACTCCCAGCCCAGGAAGGCGACCTGGAGATCATCTCCACCCCGATCGACATCCTCGGCGTCAACTTCTACCGCGGCACGCTCTTCTCCGGCGTCACCGAGGACGGCTCCCCGCTGGACGCCGACGGCCTGCCCGTCACCCGCGGCGTGGAGCGCGATCTGCCGCGTACGGCCATGGACTGGGAGATCACCCCCACTGCCCTCACCGACCTGCTGGTGGGACTGGAGAAGGACTACGGCATCCCGACCGTCATCACCGAGAACGGCGCCGCCTTCGACGACACCGTCTCCGCGGACGGCCGGATCCACGACGCCGACCGCACCACCTACCTCGCCGACCACATTGCCGCCGTGGCCGCCGCCCGCGCCGAAGGAGCCGATGTCCGGGGCTACTTCGCCTGGTCGCTGATGGACAACTTCGAGTGGTCCTACGGCTACGACAAGCGGTTCGGCATCGTCCGCGTCGACTACGACACGCAGGAGCGGACGCTCAAGGACAGCGCCGAGTGGTACCGCGACACCATCCGTCTCACCCGCGACGCATGAGCCGCACCGCTGCGACAGAAGATTTCGTGTCCGAAGGAGCCGCAATGCCATCACGCACCCGCCGGCACAGCCGGTACCGGGCCAGACCGACGACAGCGGCGCTCGCCGCCGTCACCGTCCTGGCCGGCCTGCTCGCCGGAGCCGTCCCGAGCGCCACCGCGGCGACGGCGGACGACCCGGCACCTGTCCTCGTCGACCGCTTCGAGGGCGAGGTCCCGTTCGCCAACCAGCCTGCCGACGGCATCTTCACCTGGGGCGGCGACTCCGACGACCCGCCCACCCTGGCCCTCAAGGAGCGCGCCGACGCCCCCGAGGGCGCCAAGGTCCTCGAAGGCACGTACGACATCAGCGGTTACGGCGGACTCAGCCACGACTTCGCCGCCGACCGGCCCGCCCACGACTGGTCGTCCCACAAGGGCATCCGCTTCTGGTGGTACGGGCAGAACACCGCGCCGCTGCCGCCCGGTTCGGGCAAGAGGATCAACTTCGAGATCAAGGACGGCGGCGCCAACGGCGAGGCATCCGAGCTGTGGACCACGTCGTTCACCGACGACTGGGAGGGCTGGCACCAGGTCGAGATCCCGTTCACCGACTTCGTGTACCGCACCGACTACCAGCCCGTCGGCGGCATCGACCAGGTCCTCGGCCTGGACCGGATGTGGGGCTACGCCGTCACACTGCCGACGGGCGCCCCCGGCTCGTTCGCCATGGACGGCGTGGAGCTGTACGGGAAGGCCGACGCCGCACTGAAGGCGAGCGTCGTCACGGACGCGGCCGTCCACACGGTGAAGGAGGGCGGCACTGCTGACATCGATGTCTCGGTCGCCACCACCGGCTCCGCACCGATCGAGGAACCCGTCACCGTCGCGTACGAGACGAAGGGCGGCAGCGCCGAGGCCGGCACGGACTACACACCGGTCAGCGGCACATACACCTTCCCGGCCGGCACCGCGTCCGGGACCTCGCACCGGATCTCGGTCGCCACCAAGAAGGACGGCGCCGCCGAGTCCGCCGAGACGATCCCGCTCGAACTCACCGTGACCGGCGCCAAGCCGCCGAAGGAGAACCCGCAGGTCGTCATCGACGCCCACGGCCTCCCGTACCTCGACCCGAAGCTCCCGGTGAAGAAGCGCGTCGCCGACCTCCTGTCCCGGATGTCGCCCGCCGAGAAGGCCGGCCAGATGACCCAGGCCGAGCGCAACGCGCTGAAGTCGCAGGGGGACATCGCCACGTACGACCTCGGCTCGCTGCTCTCCGGCGGCGGCTCCGTCCCCACGCCGAACACGCCCGAGGCCTGGGCGAAGACGGTCGACTCCTACCAACTCCGGGCGCGGGCGACCCGCTTCCAGATCCCGCTGATCTACGGCGTGGACGCGGTGCACGGGCACAACAACGTCATCGGCTCGACGATCATGCCGCACAACATCGGCATCGGCGCCGGCCGCGACCCGAAGCTCGCCGAGGCGACCGGCGCGGTCACCGCGAGCGAGGTCCGCGCGACCGGCATCCCGTGGGACTTCGCGCCCTGCCTCTGCGTGACCCGCGACGAGCGCTGGGGCCGTTCCTACGAGTCGTACGGTGAGGATCCGGCACTCGTCGAGTCCATGGAGACGGTCATCCAGGGCATGCAGGGCAGCGCGTCCGGCAAGGACCTGGACCGCAACGACAAGGTCCTGGCCACCGCCAAGCACTACGTCGGCGACGGCGGTACGGAATTCGGGTCGTCCACCACCGGCTCGTACATCATCGACCAGGGCGTCACGAAGGTCACCCGGAAGGAGCTCGAAGCGGTCCACCTCGCCCCGTTCGACGAGGCCGTCGAGCGCGGCGTCGGCACGGTCATGCCGTCGTACTCCTCGCTGGACATCCTCGGCGACGACGAGGGCCCGGTGAAGATGCACGCCAACGCCGAGATGATCAACGGCGTGCTCAAGGACCGGATGGGCTTCAAGGGCTTCGTCATCAGCGACTGGCAGGCCATCGACCAGATCCCCGGCGACTACGCGAGCGACATCCGTACGTCGATCAATGCCGGACTCGACATGATCATGGTCCCGACGGCGTACCGGGACTTCACCAGGACGCTTCAGGACGAGGTCACCGCGGGCCGGATCAGCCGGACCCGGATCGATGACGCGGTGACCCGCATCCTGACCCAGAAGTTCCGGCTCGGTCTCTTCGAGAAACCGTACGCGGACACCACGAACATCGGCCGGGTCGGCTCGGCCGCCCATCGTGCGGTGGCCCGTGAGGCGGTGGCCAAGTCGCAGGTCCTGCTGAAGAACGACGGTGCGGTGCTGCCGCTGAAGGCCTCTCAGAAGGTGTACGTCGCCGGATCCGACGCCGACGACATCGGCAACCAGGCCGGCGGCTGGACCGTCAGCTGGCAGGGTTCGTCCGGAAAGATCACCACGGGTACGACGATCCTGGACGGCATCAAGAAGGACGCAGCCTCGGCCACGTACTCCAAGGACGCCTCCGCCCCCACGGACGGCTACGACGTCGGAGTCGTGGTCGTCGGCGAGACCCCGTACGCCGAGGGCATCGGCGACGTCGGCAACGGCAACGACCTGGAGCTCACCGCCGCCGACAAGGCCGCGATCGACAAGGTCTGCGCCGCGATGAAGTGCGCGGTCCTGGTCGTGTCCGGCCGCCCGCAGCTCATCGGCGACCGGCTCGGCGACATCGACGCACTCGTCGCGTCGTGGCTGCCCGGCACCGAGGGCGACGGGGTGGCGGACGTGCTGTACGGGAAGCGTGCCTTCACCGGACAACTGCCGGTCACCTGGCCGAAGTCCGAGTCGCAGCTGCCGATCAACGTCGGCGACGCGACGTACGACCCGCAGTTCCCGTACGGCTGGGGACTGACCACGCTGAAGAAGGCCCCGACCGGCGGCGAACCGACTCTCACCGCGCTCACGGTCGCCGCGCAGGTCGCGGAGAAGGCCGGGCTGGGCAGGACCGCGGCGGGGAAGGCGATCGTCGACCAGGCCAGGCTGCTGGTGCAGCAGAGGACCGGCGGGAAGCCGACCGCGGCGGTGTCCAAGCCGTTCGCCGACGCGGACCACCTGCTGCTCACCGGCGATCTGACCGGGGCGCTGGCCAAGCTGAAGGCGGCGTACCGGGCCGCCTGAGGCGCACAGGAGTTGGGCGGGCCTTTTCAGGGTCACAGAGACTTTGAAAGGCCCGCCCATGCATGTGGACTCGCGCCCGGTGGCCGGGCGGTCAGGGCTCCGCCCCGCACGGTCAGTTCTCGGCCTCTGCCTTCAGGTTGTGGAGCCAGGCGTCCAGTGAGGCATCCAATGCCGCCTGGAGTGCGGGGACATCGGCCTCGACAGGCGCTCCGGACCAGGACTCCTCGGTGTGGACGTGCACGCCGTCCCGGCGCGGGGTGAAGGTCCACACGTGGACCGCGGTGATGCCCTGTGCCGGCCCTCCCCACGCGATACGGCGTTGCGGCGAGACCTGCTTGACGGTGGAGTTGATGTCGCTCAGGCCGTGCACCGACCAGCGGAAGACGGAGCCGGCCCGCAGCGGGCCGGGGGTCAGCTCGACCGCCTCGGTGACATCGGGCTGCCAGGTCGGCCAGGCCTCGACGTCGGTCTGGATCTTCCAGATCCTGTTCAGCGGCGCGTGGATGACGATGTCGTCACGGGTGATGACCGGGGCCCGGTGGTCGATCTCCACGGGGAGGTGGGAGCCGCCCGACACGCCGATCGTGAATGCGACGGGCAGGGCAACGGCCTTGGCGAGAAGGGAGACGAGCACGGTGGTACTCCTGGTGTGCGGTGAGGGGGCGGTCGGGTGGTGGCGGACAGGGGTTACGGGACGAGGACGACCTTCCCGGCGACCGTGCCCGACTCGGCCAGGCGCAGCGCTTCGCCGGCGCGGGCCAGGGGGAGTTCGGCGGCGACCCGGGCGGTGATCTCGCCGCGCTGCAGAGCCGTGAACACCTGGGTGAGGTCGGTGCGCAGCCGGGACCGGAAGCGGTTCTTGGAGAAGGCGCGGCCGGCCCAGACGTTGAAGAAATATGCGCGGCGGCCGTTGGGCAGCCAGTTCCACAGCCACACCTGGCCCAGGAGCTTGAGTACGGGCCACTGCCCCGATCCCTCGTCGTCCCGGGTGGCGGCGCTGCCGTAGGAGACGAGGGTGCCGCCGGGGGCGAGCAGCCGCCAGGAGTCGATGACGCTGCGGCCGCCGACGTGGTCGAACACGGCGTCCACCCCTTCGGGGGCGAGTTCCCGGACACGAGCAGGGACGTCGCCGCCCCGGTAGTCGACGGGGGACACGCCGAGAGCGCGCAGCGCGGCGTGGTGGCGGGCGGAGGCGGTGCCGATGACCCGGACGCCGGCGCCGAGCGCCAGCTGGATGAGTATCGATCCGACTCCGCCGTTGGCCCCGTGGACGAGGACGGTCTGTCCGGCGCGTACGCGCGCCTTGCGGTGCAGCATCTGCCAGGCGGTGATGCCGTTGACGACCGCGGTCTCGGCCTCCGCAGCGCCCAGACCGGCAGGCACCTCGACCACGTCGGCGGCGTCGAGCACCACGTGGCTGGCCCAGCTGCCGGTCTTGGTCAGGGCGGCCACCTGCTTGCCGAGCAGGTCAGGGCCGACGCCTTCGCCGACGGCTAGCACGCTGCCGACCAGGTCGTATCCGGGGACGAAGGGGAACGGCGGCTGGTCGTAGTACCGGCCACGACGCATCTGCTGCTCGGCGAAGGACACTCCGGTCGCCTCCATGCCGATCAGGACCTGTCCCGCGGCCGGGGTGGGTACCGGCTGCCCGTAGCGGATCTCCAGCCCCTCCGGCTCGACCTTGCCCGGCAGGACGACCTCGACGCGCTCGACGGTGCTCATCACGACCTCCATCGTGTTTTAGATTCTCACAGTTGTTAGGACCTGTAACTAGAGTGAGTTCTTCTCTGGTCCGTGTCAAGCGTGTGGTTCGTTCGATCGTGATGGGGCGTGCCGTAAGTGATAACTTCTAACTGTCTGGGTGATGCGGTGACGAGAAGGAAGTGAGAGGTGGCGCCCATGACCGGGAGTACGGCGACCCCCCGAGAGCGGTATCGGCAGCAGGTGCGCGCGGAGGTCAAGGAGCGGGCCTGGGAGCAGATCGCGGGCGTGGGCGCGTCAGCGCTCTCCCTGAACGCGATCGCCAAGCAGATGGGCATGAGCGGACCGGCTCTGTACCGGTACTTCGCCGGCCGGGACGAGCTGATCACCGAACTCATCAAGGACGCGTACCGCAGCCTCGCCGACACCTTCCGAGGCGCCGCCGACCTCGACCTCTCCGGGCTGGCACAGGTACTGCGCCGCTGGGCCCTGGAGGACCCGCACCGCTACTTCCTCATCTACGGCACGCCGGTACCCGGTTACGAGGCACCGCAGGACGTCACCGCGATCGCGTCGGAGATCATGTCGACGCTGCTCGACGCCTGTGTCGCTGCCGGCCCGGAGGAACCCCCGACAGGCGAGCAAGCCGCCCTGGACGCGTATGTGGAGGGCCACCGCGCCTGGGCCGCCGGCCACCCGACCGCTCAACCCGCGACCCTGCGCCGCGCCCTGGCCTTCTGGAGTCGCCTCCATGGCCTGCTCTCCCTGGAGCTGGCCGGCCACTTCGCCGGCATGGACCTGGACCCGGAGTTGCTCTTTGAGGCCGAGGCGGGCACTCTCTTCCCCCGCTGAACGGTCCTGGGCCCGGTCCGTACGAGGTGGCGGACCATCGCACGATCGTTGCGGCGGGAGGATTCGCGAGGGCCGCGGCCGACGCTCGCGCCCATGTGCCCTCGGGAGTTCAGCGGAAACCGGGCCCACCCGGGCGGGCGGAGCATTTGTCGCCCACCTGGGTTAGCTTCGATATATGCGGAACAGGCTGTTCCTCACCCTGCTGGCCGGCCTGCTGCTGATTCTGTCGGCAGCCGCGCCGGCCATGGCTCTGACCGCGCAGAACGCCACGACGATCAACGAGGTGGCCCAGGCCCTCCGTCAGGGACCGGTGTACGTCGATCCGGCAGTGGCGGACCAGCTGTCCGCGGGTCAGGCCAAGGCCCTGACCAAGAAGATCAAGGACGCCGACAAGCCGGTCTTCGTGGCGGTGCTGCCGCGGACCTCCGCGTTTCCCGAGGCCACGGTGTTGCGGACGCTGCGCAACGACACCGGGATCACCGGCGTCTACGGAATCCGCCTCGGCGACACGTTCAAGCTGGGCGCGGACCGGTCGGTCATGTCCGTCGCGGCCCGTCAGAATCTCTCCGCGGCGCTGCAGGCCCCCGGCACGAATGCCGACGCCGCGACTCAGCTCACCGTCTTCGTCGACCAGGCCGTCGCCCAGGCGCGCGGCCACGCCCCCGCCTCCTGGAGCGGCGGTTCGACCGGGACGAGCTCCGGCGTGACGGCACTGATCGCCGTCGGCGCGATCGCCGTGATCGGCGGCGGGGCCGCGTACACAATCGTCCGCCGCAGCCGCCGCCGCAAGGCGGAGGAGGAACGGGCGGCGCTCGACAAGCTCCGGGTCGTCGTGGACGAGGACATCACCGCATACGGCGAGACCCTCGACCGCCTCGACTTCCACCCGGCGGAGGCGGGCGCCGACGACGCGATGCGCGCGGACTACGAGCGGGCACTCGACTCGTACGAGAGCGCCAAGTCGGCCATGGACAAGGCCCAGCACCCCTCCGACGTGCGCGGGGTCACCCGGGCTCTGGAGGACGGCCGCTTCTCCCTGGCCGTCCTGGAGGCCCGACGCACCGGCCGCCCGCTCCCGGACCGCCGCCCCCCGTGCTTCTTCGACCCGCGCCACGGCCCTTCGGTTGCGGACGCGATGTGGACCCCGTCCGGCGGCACGCCCCGTGAGGTCCCGGTCTGCGGCGCGGACGAGATCCGGCTGCGCGACGGCGAGGACCCGCTGAGCCGCATGGTCGACACCGGCGACGGCGGCCGTCGCCCGTACTGGGAGGCGGGCCCGGCATACGGTCCCTGGGCAGGCGGCTACTTCGGCGGCGGCATCCTTCCCGGCCTGCTGGTCGGCACCCTGCTCGGTTCGATGCTCTCGTCCCCGGCCTACGCGGCGGACTACGGCGGCGGCGACTTCGGCGGTGGCGACTATGCGGGCGGCGACTACTCCGGCTCCGACTTCGACGCGTCCGATTTCGGCGGCGGGGGAGACGGCGGAGGGTTCGGTGGGGGTGGCGATTTCGGCGGTGGCGGCGATTTCGGTGGCGGCGGTTTCTGAGAGTCACTGCCGCGCGCCGGCCGGATCCGTCGGCCACCGCGCAGCAGAGGGCGCCCGCACAGCCGCTTTGCCGCGGTCGCGGGCGCCCTTGCATGCGCTGGAGTCAGCGTCCTGCCCGAGCCCGGCCTTCGGGGCTCGGGCAGCGCATCAGCGGGGGAGCCGTTGCTACAGGTTCTGGTCGATCTGCATCTCCCGGACCTTGTCGTCACGGTGCGTCTTGTCATTCTTGATGGTGTACGTCGTCGCCGGGCCGGTGCCGCTGACCTTGGTGATCTCGCCCTGGCACTTCTTGTTGTTCTCGTCCCGGTACTCCACGCGCTGACCCTGGTTGTGCTGCATTGACTTCTCCACTTCTCGGTGTCGATCGGCAGGGGCCGCCCGGCTCTTCAGCCCGGGGCTTGCCCGTCCGGCGCCCGCTTTTCGTTGCGGTGCGCTATGTCAGATCACACCGAGTGCGGGCAGCCAGCGACTCCAGAGAGCCCAATGGGGTCATCTTCGGAGCGAATCCTGTGTCGTTCCCCGTGTCCCCTTGCGAGCGGGACGGCGGACGGTAATCCGATGCTGTTGCCGATCGGCGGTTACGAATTCCTCGGCTTGCGCACCAGGAGGCAGGCCCCAGGAGCCCGCCCGCTCTCCAGCTCGCGTACCAGTGTGGCGTGCACCACGAGCCCGGCGCGGATCGCCAACTCGGCGATGCGGTCAGGCGGCAACAGGTAGACGTCGAGGGTCATGGCGTGGCCGCCGTACCCCTTCTCCTTGCGCCGTCGTTCGTCGCCGACATGGAATCCGAGCAGCAGGTGGCCTCCGGGGGCCAGCACCCGGTGGAACTCCTCGAACACCGTCGGCAGCACCTCCGGTGGCGTGTGGATGATCGAGTACCAGGCGACGACGCCGTCGAGTTCGCCGTCCGCCAGTTCCAGGGCGGTCATCGTCCCGACGTCGAACCGCAGGCCGGGGTGGTCCCGCCGGGCGACGTCGACCATTCCCGGCGACAGCTCCACGCCGAATGCCGGCAGGCCGAGGGAGTGAAGATGTGCTGTCACGTGGCCGGGTCCGCATCCCACATCGGCGACCGGGCCGCCGCCGGCGGCCCGCACGAGTTCGGCGAATGCGCCCAGCATCGCGCGCCCCAGCAGATCGCCCTCGAACGCGGGGCGCACGAGCTCGGCATAGTCGACGGCAACGGTGTCGTACGACGCCCGGGTTTCGCGCAGGTGGGACGGTTCGGCCATACCGCGGATCCTATTGGTCCCGGCCCGGGCGGCGTCAGAGTCGCGAGGAAGGAAATGCCGAGCGCCCGCCTTCCTCCCCGGCGGGGGAATGGAGGGCGGGCGCGCTCGGGTCGGAGGACTTCCGGGGATCAGGCCTGCGGAGCGGCCTTGATCGCGGAGATGTCGAAGTTCAGCTTGACCTTGTCGCTGACCATCACGCCGCCGGTCTCCAGCGCCGCGTTCCAGGTCAGGCCCCAGTCGGAGCGGAGGATGTCCGCGCTGCCCTCGAAGCCGACGCGCTCGTTGCCGTAGACGTCGGTGGCGGAGCCGTTGAACTCCAGGTCGATGGCGAGCGGGCGCGTGACGTCCTTGATGGTGAGGTCGCCGGTGATCCGGTACTTGTCGCCGCCGAGCTGCTCGGCCTGCGTGGAGCGGAACGTCATGAGGGGGAACTTCTCGGCGTCGAAGAAGTCGCCGCTGACCAGGTGGCCGTCACGGTCGGCGATACCGGTGTCGACGCTGGCGATCTTGATGTCGATGGAGGCGGCCGAGTTCTTCGGGTCTGCGCCGTCCAGCGTCAGGCTGCCCTCGTGGTCCCCGAAGGAGCCACGCACATTGGTGACCATGGCGTGACGCACGGTGAAGCCGATGCTGCTGTGGGCCGGGTCGATGGTGTACTCGCCGGTCAGGGCAGTCAGGGCCGGGTCCACGGCGACGGTGGCGGGCGTGGACGGGGTGGCGGTGGACTTGCGGTTGAACAGAGCCATGGCTCCTCCTCGGGGGACGTGATCGAGCGGTAGTCGAAGTGGATGTTTAACCTTCAACGAGATTGACTGTAGACGCATCTTGTTAAAAGTTCAACATCAAGGATCCGATTCGTTTCCGGAAGGGCGATGTTCACCTCGCGGTCTCGCGAGGCCCTCTGGCGGACGCGCGTAGAACTCGGGCACTATCTCCCTGCCCCAGTTGTCATGAGCAGGAGGAATCCCCCATGGTGTCCCGTATGACGCTGCGCCCCGTCCTGACCGCCCTCGTCCTCGTCCTCGGCGCCCTCTTCGCCCCCGGAGTCGGCGCCCTCGGCAGCGGCGCCACCGAGGCGCACGCCGTCACCAAGCTCACGCACGCGCAGGCGACGTCGATGTTCCGCGCGTCCGGCATCACCTGGTCGTCCTCGGGCGGCTGCTCCAACCGGAACAACGCCACCTGTACCTCGTTCGAGCAGTTGAACCAGGCCACCGCGCAGGGCGCCCAGACCCTCAAGAGCGCCACGGGCTGCGCCCTCAACATCACCGGCGGCACCGAGACCGGGCATGCCAGCGGTACGTATTCGCACTGGAACGGTTACAAGCTCGACTTCGGCAAGTCCACCTGTCTCACCAACTACGTCCACGGTGTCTTCAGCTACATAGGGCTCCGCGGTGACGGCGCCCCCCAGTACAAGTCCGCCTCCGGGAACATCTACGCGGACGAGGGCAACCACTGGGACGTGACGTACTACAACTGCGGCGGCTGCTGAGCCCGTACGCGAGGGTGCCCCCCGTCCGGCGAGCGGACGGGGGGCACCCGCAGTTCTCCGCCGGGACCTCAGGACCCCACGCTCACCGTGAACCGCCGCGGGTTGCCGTCGTTCGCCGCGCCCGAGACGTCCGGCTGCCCGTCGGGACGGACGTCGTCGTACGGGAACGCGTACCCGATCGGGGTGTTCGCGTGCACCACGCGCGACCAGTGGTTCGTCACCGCACCCCGGTAGTAGTCCGCCACCGTCGTGCCGTTCGGCTGGTCCGGGTGGGAGAGCATGATCGATCGATTGAAGCCCGCGGCCAGCCGCGCCAGCAGCGCCTTCTTGTCGTCCGAGTCGCCCGGGTTGTTGATGAACGGTCCATGGTTGCAGGTGAAGATGTCCTTCGATGCCGGCTTGGTGAACGTGTGGCCGCCGTCGAAGGTCAGGGTGTCGCCGCTGACCCGGCCGGTCCGTACGCCCCGCCCGCCCTGGAGATCGATCCGCAGATCCGTACTCCGGTACTTCTCCCAGACCTGGTCGACCTGCGCGGTGAACAGGTCCCGGAAGGGCATCTGGTCCGGCCGGTCGAAGTACGGCGCCATCAGGTTCTGCGGCGAGATCACCCGCAGCACGCTTCCGTCCGCGCCGCGTGTCACCAGCTTGTCCCACGGCTGCCCGTCGGTCGCCGCCTGTGCGGTCAGACCGTCGGCGATCCGCTGCACGGCGCCGTTCGGCAGCGGTGCGACCGTGTGCGTCGAGTCACCCTCCAGCGTCAGGCCGATCGGGAGCGCGGTGACCAGGTCGACGTAGCTGATGTTCGCGTACAGCTGCTGCGGGTTGAAGGTGAACTCGCAGAACGACCAGGTGCGCCCGTAGTTCGCGTCGGTGGATGTCGCGAACGCCGGCTCGACCAGGGCGGGACCGGGGTTGAGGAAGAAATCCAGCGTGTCGTCGCGTACGAAATAGACGCGGGCGCCGTACATCTGAGGAAGCGTCAGCATCACGGACCCGGCGCCCGCCGCCTTCAGCGGGATGGCGCAATCGACCGGGAGTGGCGTCTGCGGTGTGGCGGGGGAGTCGGGGCGGTAGACGCTGCCGTCGGCCCGCAGCAGTATCCAGCGGTCGGTGCCCTGCTCGTGCCCGGTGACATAGGCGTGGACCGCGCCCGGCAACGAGCGGTTCTCCAGGGCCAGTTCGCAGGTAGCGGCCGCGGCCGACGCGTGGGGGCCGAGGGTGGTTCCCCAGGTGGGGTAGGTGAGCGCGGTCGCGGTGGCGGCGGCGCCCGTCAGGAACAGTCTGCGCGAGATCACGGGGGGACTCCTGAGGTGTGGGGGGCCGCGGACGGGGCGATCGTGCGGTCAGGTGGTGCCGGGGGCGTCCGCGGTGCGCACCACTCTTGCGACGGCTGCGACAGGCGTCAAGACTTGTGTCTGAGAGCGCTCTCAAAAAGGAGAAGTCTTCACAACCCGGCGTGAGAGAGCGGTGGTTGGCGGATCGGTCCGGCGCAGATGTCGGCGCGGCGGTCAGGAAGTGAACGCAGCACCCGCCCCCGCCTGCGCACTGTCCACTTGGACTTACGCATCGCGGTTGTTGGACTGGAGGGCCCCGGGGGGCCGTACGTCGTTGACGGTGCGCCGACACGGGGACTACTCAGAGCACATGTCGCGAAGATTCACTTCGGCGGGCGCTGCAGCCGCCGCCTCAGCCGCCGTCCTGGCGCTCGTGGGGACCGCACTCCCCGCCGCAGCCGCCACCCTGTCACCCGCCGCAGTCGGCACGGCCGTCCCCGCGGACGCCGCCGTCATCGGATCGCCGCAGCTCTCGGTCGCTGTCGCCGACGACTTCCCGCGCGTCCTGTCGTACACCGACCGGGCCAGCGGCAACCAGCTGTCCGGCTCCACGAAGCCGGTCACCGAGGTCACCCTCAACGGCACCGCACACGCCGTGAAGCTCAAGGCCGCGCCCGAGGTCACCGATACGACCGCCCGGTACACGCTGACCTTCCCCGATCTGCCCGGCATCGAGATCGACGCCTCGCTCTCGGTCTCCGGGCGCGCCACCACCTTCAAGGTGACGGCCGTCCGCGACACCGAGGCGTTCCGGGTCGGCACCATCGACATCCCCGGCCACGACCTGGTCTCCGTCGGCTCCACCGACACCGGCGCCGCCACCGCGTTCACCCGGCTCGACCCGGACTCCACGCGGACCGCCGACGTCTTCGCCAAGGTCACCGCGGACACCGCCGCGGACAAGGCGCCGGTCGGTGCCTCGTACGCGATCGTCAACACCGGCTCGCTCGCGGCGGCCGTCGAGTCCAACTCTTCGTACGACAAGCCGTCGGGTGCCACCGGCGGCGACGACGCCCGGTTCTGGCACCAGGCGCGCAAGGCCGACGACGGCAGCGTCCGGGTCGGCGTCTGGTCCGGGCAGTGGACCTACCGCGGTGCCGGAGCACCGGAGCCCGAGAGCGGCGCGGACCTTCCCTGGGCGAAGGTCGTCGTCACACCCGACGCCAACGGCGACAAGACCGTCGACTGGCAGGACGGCGCGGTCGCGTTCCGCACCATCGGCGTGATCGCTCCCGGCGGCGACGACACCGCGGACCGGGTCATCACCCACATTCCGTTCAACTTCGCCAGCCAGGCCACCCACCCCTTCCTGCGGACCCTCGACGACGTCAAGCGGGTCTCGCTGTCCACGGACGGCCTCGGGCAGATGGCGATCCTCAAGGGGTACGCCTCCGAGGGGCACGACTCCGCCCACCCCGACTACGGCGGCAACTACAACAAGCGCGCCGGCGGGCTGAAGGACCTCAACACCCTGCTGAAGGACGGCAAGAAGTGGGGCGCCGCCTTCGGCGTCCACGTCAACGCCACCGAGGCGTACGCGGAGGCCAACGCCTTCGACGAGAAGCTCGTCGACAAGACGAAGCCCGGCTGGAACTGGCTCGGCCAGAGCTACTACATCGACCAGCGGAGCGACATCAACAGCGGCAACCTGGCCCGCCGCTTCCAGCAACTGCGCAACGAGACCGATCCCAACCTCAGCATGCTCTACATCGACGTCTACTACTCGCACGGCTGGATCGCCGACAAGACCCTCCAGTCCGTGCAGAAGCAGGGCTGGAACGTCGCCACCGAGTGGGCCGACAAGTTCGAGCGCGGCTCGCTCTGGTCGCACTGGGCCAATGACCTCGACTACGGTGGCGCCACCAACAAGGGGCTCAACTCGCAGATCATCCGGTTCATCCGGAACAGCGAGAAGGACGTCTGGAACAACAACCCGGTCCTCGGCCAGACCGCCATCAGCGAATTCGAGGGCTGGACCGGCGAGACCGACTGGAACGCCTTCTACAACAACATCTGGCAGCGCAACCTGCCGGCCAAGTACCTCCAGCACCAGAAGATCATCCGCTGGGACGGCAACGACATCACCTTCACCGGTGATGTCCGGGGCACCGTCGAGGACGGCAAGCGGACCTTCTACGACCACGGCCGCAAGGTGCTGAGCGGCACCGACTACCTGCTTCCGTGGGACGGCGGGAAGAAGCTCTACCACTACAGCAAGTCCGGTGGTACGAGCAGCTGGGCCGTGCCGTCCACGGGGGAGTACACCGTCTACAAGCTCACCGACAACGGCCGGGTCAAGGTCGGCACGGTCAAGCCCGCCGGCGGGAGGATCACGCTGACGGCAGAGGCCGGACAGCCGTACGTCCTCTACCCGGACGAGGCGCCGAAGGCCGCCGACACCAAGTGGGGCGAGGGCACCCCGGTCGGCGACCCCGGCTTCAACGACGACAGGCTCGACGCCTGGTCGAAGACCGGCACCGTCGCCCGCGACACCGACGGCCGGGGCCGCAACAGTGCCAAGCTCTCCGGCACCGGCACGGCGGCACTCTCGCAGCGCATCTCCGGCCTCACGCCCGGCAAGCGCTACACCGCGTCCGCGCTCATCGAGGTCCAGCCCGGAAAGACCCGGCACACGACACTCTCGGCTGGCGGGAAGTCCGTCGTCGTGGACCGCTCCACGGCCAAGGACTACGTCGCCGCGTCCGACTGGCACGGCACGTACTTCCAGCGCGCCAAGGTGAACTTCACCGCGCCCGCGAGCGGCCGCACCACATTCCGTATCGAAGCGGCCGGGGGCAGCACGGCGAGCGTGCGGGCCGATGACGTACGTATCGTCGCCAACGCCCCGGCGACGAAGAAGAACACCGTCGTCCACGAGGACTTCGAGGACGTCGACCAGGGCTGGGGCCCCTTCCTCAAGGGCGACGCGGGCGGTTCCACCGACCCCCGCACCGTCATCTCCCAGCTGCACGCCCCGTACACCCAGGCCGGCTGGAACGGGAAGCTCGTCGACGACGTCATCGGCGGCAAGGAGTCCCTCAAGGCCCACGAGGAGAACGGCGGGCTCGTCTACCGGACCGCGCCCTGGACCGTGCCGATGGCCGACGGCCACCGCTACAAGGTCGAGTACGACTACCAGTCCAGCCACGCCGGCGCCTACGAGTGGGTCGACGGGTACGACCGGATCACGGCCGACGGCACCCCGGACTCGGTCGAGACCCGCACCACGGCGATCGGTCAGCAGCGCACCACGGGACACTTCTCCGAGACCGTCACGGCGGGCTGCGGTGACACCTGGACCGGGCTGCGCAAGCGTGGCGACGCACCCGACGGTGCCGACTTCGTCCTCGACGGGTTCACCGTGACGGACCTCGGCGCCGCCCCGGCCGGTGAGATGGCCGCCTGCGGAACGCTCAGCGTCGACCCGGCCGCGGAGACCCTGGAGCCGGGCGTCGCAGGCATCGTCGAGGCGAGCTTCACCAACTATGAGGCGACGGCGGTCACCGGCGTCTCGGTGGGCCTCACCGTCCCGGACGGCTGGAAGGCGGAGCCCGTGGGCGCGGTCGCCTTCGACTCGGTCGCGGCGGGTGCCAAAGCCACCGCCGGCTGGCGGGTCACTCCGCCGGTGGACGCCAAGTACCAGACCTACAACCTGAGTTCCGAGGTGTCCTACACGGTCGGCGGCGCGAAGCGGACCCTCGGCGCGCAGACGTCCGTACGGACACTGCCGCCGCCGCCCACTACGGACAGCTGGGCCAGCGACCTGGACTGGACCGCTGCCAGCAACGGCTGGGGACCGGTCGAGCGTGACATCTCCAACGGTGAGACGGGTGCCGGCGACGGTTCCCCGCTGACGATCGGTGGCACCGTCTACGCCAAGGGCCTGGGCAGCCACGCCCCCGCGAAGATCCGCTACTACCTGGGCGGCCAGTGCACCTCGTTCACCGCCGAGGTCGGCGTGGACGATGTCCAGAAGAGCGCGGGCAGCGTGCAGTTCAGCGTCACGGCCGACGGCACGGAGAAGGTGAAGTCACCGGTGCTGAGGGCGGCCGACACCGCCTGGTCGCTCACGGCGGACGTCACCGGCGCGAAGTACGTCGAGCTGGTCGTCGGGGACGGCGGCGACGGCAACGGAAACGACCACGCGGACTGGGGCAACGCACGGTTCCACTGCGGGAGCTGACCGGGCGACCGGTGAGCAATGAGCAATGAGCGGTGAGGGGGGGCGGGGCCGGTCTCGGCCCCGCCCCCTTCCCGTTCCCACGGGCGCGTGCTAAACCGACGGGCGCCCGGTCCACACCACTGAGGTTCCGGAGGTCTTGCTGTGTCACTCCTGCCCGCCTGGTCCCGCCGTGTCTTTCTGGCCACCAGTACCGCCACCGCACTCGGCCTGGCCCTCCCCGGACAGGCCCACGCTGCCGCACCCGCCGACGAGTTCGACACCCTCCGGCTGCGCTGGGTCGACCTCGCCCTCGGCACCGGATACGACGCCGCCGCCGAGCCCTACGCCTCTCGGCTCGCCGAGACCGGTGGACTTGCCGCGGGGTTCCGCGCCACCATGGCCCCCGCCGCGGCCTCCCTCTGGGCCGACCGCCCCTTCGACCCGCCGTCCGGCATCACCGCGAGCTACAGCCGCCTGTGGACGATGACCCAGGCGTACGCCCAGCAGGGCACCGGCCACACCGGTGACACCGCGCTCCTCGCCGACATCGTCCGAGGCCTCGACCACCTCGCCGCGACGATCTACAACCCCGCCACCACCCGGTACGGCAACTGGTGGGAATGGCAGATCGGCAGCCCACGCCTCCTCATGGACATCGTCGCCGTCCTCCACGACCACCTCACCGAGGAACAGCGGCAGGCCGCCTGCGCCGCGGTGGACCACTTCATCCCCGACGCCATGCTCGGCGACTACAGCGGCACGTCCACCGGCGCCAACCGCGTCGACCTCTGCCGTTCCGTCGCCCTGCGCGGCATCCTCGGCCGCGACCCCGTGAAGACCGCCCTGGCCCGCGACGCCCTCTCGCCCGTCTTCCCGTACGTGACGAAGGGGGACGGCCTCTACGCCGACGGGTCGTTCGTCCAGCACACCTGGGTCGCCTACTCGGGAACGTACGGGCAGGTCATGCTCGACGGCCTCGGCCGGCTCTTCGCGCTGCTCGCCGGGTCCAGCTGGGCCGTCACCGACCCCAACCGGCAGATCATCCTCGACAGTGTCGAGCACGCCTACGCGCCGCTCATCCACGACGGTCTGATGATGGACAGCGTCAACGGCCGGGCCATCAGCCGGGGGCTGCTCAAGAGCGACGAGCGCAAGGTCATGCGGAGCGACCATTTCCACGGGCAGGGGCTGATCGCCGCCATCGCGCTCCTCGCCGGTGGCGCCTCGGCCGCCGAGCGCGACCGGTGGAACGCCATGGTGAAGGGGTGGATCGAACGGGACACCGTCACCCCGATCCTCACTGCGCCGCAGTTCGGCGTCGCCGATCTGTCCCGGCTGGCAGCCGTCGCCGCCGACACCGTCCCCGCCGCCCCCGAACCCGTCGGGCACACGCTTTTCACCGCCATGGACCGGGCCGTGCACCGCCGCCCCGGCTGGGTCGCCAACCTCTCCATGGCGTCGGAGCGGATCAGCTCGTACGAATGCGGCAACGGGGAGAACCCGCGCGGCTGGCACACCGGGGCCGGGATGCTCTACTGGTGGCAGGGGCGTTCGGGAGGCGACCAGTACACCGACTGGTTCTGGCCGACCGTCGACTGGTACCGCCTGCCCGGCACCACCGTCTCGACCAAGCGCCTCGCCGACCGCGCGGGTGGCGAATGGGGCGAACCACGGCCCGCCGTCCAGTGGGTCGGCGGCACGCACGACGGTGAGTTCGCCGCCGTCGGACAGCATGTCAAGGGCCTGGGATCCACCCTGCAGGCCCGCAAGTCCTGGTTCTGCGCCGCCGATACGATCATCTGTCTCGGCGCCGGTATCAGCGCCGCCGACGGGGTCCCGGTCGAGACGATCGTCGACAACCGCAACCTCGGTCCGGAACCCTCCGCCGCGTTCACCCTCGA
Source organism: Streptomyces sp. NPDC057565 (assembly GCF_042801455.1). Taxonomy (NCBI): domain Bacteria; kingdom Bacillati; phylum Actinomycetota; class Actinomycetes; order Kitasatosporales; family Streptomycetaceae; genus Streptomyces; species Streptomyces sp. NPDC057565. Next base: position 190,687 of record NZ_JBHVFU010000011.1, read on the forward strand.
CGGCGGGGACCGTCCGCGCTGGGCGCACCTCGACGGCCACGGCGGATGGGTGCTGCCCGGCGGCGCCGCCCTGCGGACGCTGCGGGAGGCCAGGACCGGAGCCTGGTCCGACATCAACACCACCAGTTCCACCGAGCAGCGGACCCGCCACTGGCAGACCCTCTGGCTCGACCACGGCACCGACCCCACCGACGCCACGTACCTCTATCTGCTGATGCCGGGCGCCTCCCGCCGCACGCTCGCCGCCCGCGCGGCGGACCGGCAGTGGCTGACCGTCCTGGCCAACACCGCGGACCGGCAGGGTGTCGCCGTCCGCTCGCTGGGGCTGACCGCCGCCAACTTCTGGCAGCCGGGCACGGCGGGCCCGCTCTCCGTCACGGCCCCGGCGAGCGTGCTCGTACGGGAGGGGCGTCACTCGACGACGGTGTGCGTGAGCGGACCCGACCGGAGCGGGACGCCCGTGGACGTGGTGTGGGAGCGTCCGGTGCGCGAGGTCGTCTCAGCCGACCCGGGGATCGAGGTGCGCGCCACCGGCCGCTGCCTGGTCCTGCGGGTCACACCGGGTACGGCAGGCGCTAGCCTGCGCTGTGAGGTCCGCTAGGGCCTTTCCTCCGGATCCCGCCGGGCTCCCTGATCCGGCCCGATCCGAAAGAGGAACGGCCCGAAAGGCCCTGGGCCGACGGGTCCGGACCGCCGCTCCTGCGTGCGGTACGCACAAACGGCCCACACGCCCGGAGTGACGGGCTTGTGCCGTACACCACAGTCCCGCTTTGTGGAGCCCCCACAAAGCGGGACCGCATTCCCCTGGTGGTTTGCCTGCATGGGGCAGGGGTTCTGTTCGGCTCCACCAGGAAACGGGTCAGGAGACTGTACGGAGTCGACGGCAGGATTTTCTTGGTCGGGTTCGTAGGGTCGATACATGACCGTTGTGGACGAAACCCCGGGCGAGCCGAGTGACACCCGTGGCCGGGTGGCCGAACTGCTGGCGCTGCGCGAGCAGGCCCGGCGCGGACCGAGCGACCGGGCGACCGAGGCCCAGCACGCCAAGGGCAAGCTGACGGCGCGTGAGCGCATCGAGCTGCTCCTGGACCCGGATTCGTTCAAGGAGGTCGAGCAGCTGCGCCGCCACCGGGCGACCGGGTTCGGCCTGGAGGAGAAGAAGCCGTACACCGACGGTGTCATCACCGGCTGGGGCACGGTCGAGGGCCGCACGGTCTTCGTCTACGCACACGACTTCCGGATCTTCGGCGGCGCACTGGGCGAGGCCCACGCCACCAAGATCCACAAGATCATGGACATGGCGATCTCGGCGGGCGCCCCGCTGGTCTCGCTGAACGACGGCGCCGGCGCCCGCATCCAGGAGGGCGTCAGCGCGCTCGCCGGCTACGGCGGCATCTTCCAGCGCAACACGCGCGCCTCCGGCGTCATCCCGCAGATCTCCGTGATGCTCGGCCCGTGCGCGGGCGGCGCGGCCTACAGCCCCGCCCTCACCGACTTCGTCTTCATGGTCCGCGAGACCTCCCAGATGTTCATCACTGGACCGGACGTCGTGAAGGCGGTCACCGGTGAGGAGATCTCGCAGAACGGTCTCGGCGGCGCCGATGTGCACGCCGAGACCTCGGGCGTCGCGCACTTCGCGTACGACGACGAGGAGACCTGCATCGCCGAGGTGCGGTACCTGCTGTCGATGCTCCCGTCCAACAACCGGGAGAACCCGCCCACCGTGGCGAGCGACGACCCGGCCGACCGGCGCGGCGACGTCCTGCTCGACCTCGTGCCGGCCGACGGCAACCGCCCGTACGACATGCACAAGGTCATCGAGGAGCTCGTCGACGACGGCGACTACCTGGAGATCCACGAGCGCTGGGCCCGCAACATCATCTGCGCCCTGGCCCGGCTCGACGGTCAGGTCGTCGGCATCGTGGCCAACCAGCCGCAGTCCCTCGCCGGTGTCCTGGACATCGAGGCGTCGGAGAAGGCGGCCCGCTTCGTTCAGATGTGTGATGCATTCAACATTCCCATCATCACTCTTTTGGACGTACCCGGCTTCCTGCCCGGCGTCGATCAGGAGCACGGTGGAATCATTCGGCACGGTGCGAAGCTGCTCTACGCGTACTGCAACGCCACGGTGCCGAGGATCTCGCTGATCCTGCGCAAGGCCTACGGCGGTGCGTACATCGTGATGGACAGCCAGTCCATCGGGGCGGACCTGACCTACGCCTGGCCCACCAACGAGATCGCCGTGATGGGCGCCGAAGGTGCCGCCAACGTCATCTTCCGTCGGCAGATCGCCGACGCCGAGGACCCGGAGGCCATGCGGATCCGCATGGTCAAGGAATACAAGTCCGAACTGATGCATCCGTACTACGCCGCCGAGCGCGGCCTGGTCGACGACGTCATCGACCCTGCCGAGACCCGCGAGGTACTGATCGCCTCGCTCGCGATGCTCCGGTCCAAGCACGCCGATCTGCCGTCCCGCAAGCACGGGAACCCCCCGCAGTAACCGCGGCTGCCGCACCACCCCGCACAGTCCGCCACATACTGCCGAAAGACGGAGACACAATCATGAGCGCTGTTCCTGCCGAGTCCGTGCTGCGCGTCGAGAGGGGTCTTGCCGACCCCGAGGAGCTGGCCGCCATAACCGCGGTTCTGCTCGCCCGCGCCGCAGCCACGTCCGCCGCCCCGGCCCACAGGGGCCGTACCTCCGCGGGCTGGCGCCGTCTGGAGCGCACCCCGGGCTTCCGCGCCCCGCACTCCTGGCAGGGCTGAGAGCCCCTGTTCTCGATCGCCGGACGGGCTTGGAATCAAGCCCGTCCGGCGATTCGTTTCAGCCCGTCCGGCGATCGAGGACACGGCGTGGCCGAAGCCCCGCGACGCGGAAGGCCCCGCACTCCCGAAGGAGTGCGGGGCCTTCCGCATGGCTGGCGGAGGTTACCGCAGGCGGGCCATCAGCGCATGCTCGACCAGGGTGATGAGCGCGCTCTTGGCATCCGCGCGGTGGCGGGCATCCGTGGTCAGGATCGGGGTGTCGGGGCCGATCTGCAGGGCCTCGCGCACCTCGTCCGGTGTGTACGGCTGGTGTCCGTCGAAGCCGTTGAGGGCGATGACGAAGGGCAGGCCGCTGTTCTCGAAGTAGTCGACGGCCGGGAAGCAGTCGGCGAGACGCCGGGTGTCCACCAGGACGACGGCGCCGATCGCGCCGCGGACCAGGTCGTCCCACATGAACCAGAACCGGTCCTGACCGGGGGTACCGAAGAGGTACAGGATCAGGTCCTGGTCCAGGGTGATACGGCCGAAGTCCATGGCCACCGTCGTGGTGGTCTTGTCCCCGGTGTGCGTCAGATCGTCGATGCCCGCGGACGCGGACGTCATCACGGCTTCGGTGCGCAGCGGGTTGATCTCCGAAACGGCACCGACGAACGTGGTCTTACCCACGCCGAAGCCCCCTGCCACCACGATCTTCGCGGAGGTAGTGGAGCGGGCTGCTCCGCCGCTAGAGCTTGCGAAGTCCACTGAGCACCCTTTCGAGCAGTGTCACATCTGGCTGGCCGCCGGCGGACTCGTCGCCGCCGGGCTGATGGATAGCGACGAGTCCGGCCTCGGCCAGGTCGGCTACGAGGATCCGGGCAACGCCGAGGGGGATCGAGAGAAGCGCCGAGATCTCGGCAACCGACTTGATCTCGAAGCACAGCCGGCAGATCCGCTGGTGCTCGGGCAACTGCCCTTGCAGCCGGGACGGATCGGCCGTGGTACTGACCAACGCCTCAATGGCGAGCTGGTAGCGCGGTCGGGTCCGGCCGCCGGTCATGGCGTACGGACGGACCAGCGGGTTGTGCGCCGCCGACGCGGCGGGCTCGGCGGCCTGCCGCGGCTGCACCGGCTGAATCCGGGGCTGCTGGGGCGCGTCAAACCGGTGCGGCCGCTGAGGGTGTTGCGGCTGCTGGGGCTGCTGGGGCTGCTGGGGCCACCCACCGTCCTGGGCCTGCGGCCACCCGCCGCCCTGTGCCCGTCGGGGCGGATACGGCTGCTGAGGCGGCTGATAGGGCTGCTGCGAGCCCTGTCTGCTGGGCGTGGAGGGGAAGTTGAAACGGTTGTCCCCGTGCTCACCCGGTACCTGCTGACCACCGTCGTACTGGTGTCCGCTTGGGGGTGTTGCCACGTTTCCTCCTCCGACTGCCGGTCCGGGTCCCAGTGGGGCCGCGCCAACGCACCCTATGGCGCGGTGGCGCGAAACGCACCGTCTGTCTATTAGTTAAGAAGACTTCCCTGCAGTTCGGCGCGGAGGTCGGGTGTGAGGACACTGCCCGCACGGTCGACCAGAAGTGCCATCTCATACCCAACCAGACCGATATCGGCGTCCGGATGTGCAAGAACTGCGAGCGAAGATCCGTCAGAGATGGACATGATGAAGAGGAATCCGCGCTCCATCTCCACAACGGTCTGGTTCACGGCGCCGCCCTCGAAGATCCGCGAGGCGCCCGCGGTCAGCGAGGTCAGACCGGAGGCAACGGCCGCCAGCTGGTCGGCACGGTCGCGCGGGAATCCCTCGGACATGGCCAGCAGGAGTCCGTCGGCGGAGACCACCACCGTGTGCGACACCCCGGGGGTGTTGTCCACGAAGTTGGTGATCAACCAGTTGAGATTCTGCGCCGCCTGGCTCATCGGGCTCACACTAACGCTCCTGGTTGTAGGTATTACTTGCGTCCGAACCAGCGTTACGTCCCCGCTGAATGCCCCGGCGCAGGTTGCTCAACCTGCCCCGGACGTCCTCAGGGGCGCGGGAGACCTGAGGGCCACCCTGCTGGGTCTGCTCCGCCGTGCCCTCGACCAGATTGGCCTTGGGCACTCGCCGGGGAAGTCCGGACGGGGTGACCCCGCCCGCCTTCGGCTCCCGGAGCTTCTCGGCCCGCTCCCAGCGCTCGTCGTTCTTCGAGCGCCAGTCGTCGGAGCCGTTCCCGTCCTGCTGCGCGGGCGACGGCCGCTGCGGCAACTCCTGCTGCTGCGGCGGCTGCTGCTCGGCTGAGACGGGCTGCTCGTTTCCGCGGCCGGTGGGCTGCCAGTGCTGCTGACCGCCCCGGCGCGGCAGACCGGCATCGGTCAGCTCGTGGCCGGCGTTCGGGGTGGGGCCCGGACGGTCGAAGCCTACGCGCTCCTGCGGCTCCGCGGGAGCGCTGGGGACAGATTCCGGTTCAGCCTGCGGTGTGGACTCGTACGCGTCCTGGTACGTGCCCTGATCTGCCCACTCTTCCTGGTGGGGCTGGGCTGCGAACTCTTCGTCGTAACCCTGCTGGGCGCTCTCCGGGGTGGCATATGTCGCCTCCGGATAGCCGTTCTGCGGTGCGTAGTCGGAGTGCTCCGGATAGCCGGTGTCGCCGCGGTACGGGTCGTAGGAACTGTCGTACGCGGTCTGTGCGTACTGCTCCTGACCCTGCTGCGGCTCCTGTGCGTACGCGTCCTGTGCGTACGCGTCCTGTGCGTACGCGGTGTCCGCGAACGGGGCGTCCGCGAACTGCGGGCGCTCTCCGCCCGTCTGGGCCTCCAGCGCCGCCCGGCGCTCCTCACGCATGAGCGAGCGGCCCACCGGGTCCAGCTGCGCGGCGTCGGCCGGCTGCTCGTACCGCGAGTCGTCGAAGCCGAGCTCGGCCGCCGTGCGCAGCCGGGGCTGCTGCGGCTCCGGCTCGAACGACGCCTGCTGCGGGATGATCGAGGAGACGGTGAAGTCGTCCTGAGGGCCGACGGAGCCGAGGCCCTCGCCCCCGCCGCCGTGGGTGATCGCGTCCGGCAGCATGACCAGCGAGGTGGTTCCGGCCTGTTCGCCCGAGGGACGCAGCTGGACCCGGATGCCGTGCCGGTCGGCGAGCCGGCCGACCACGAAGAGCCCCATCCGCTGGGAGACCGCGGCGTCCACGATCGGCGGGTTGGCCAGCTTGTGGTTGATGTCCGCGAAGTCCTCGGCGGTGAGGCCGATGCCCTTGTCGTGGATCTCGACCATCACGCGGCTGTCCGGCAGCCGGGTCGCGGTGACACGGACCTTGGTCTGCGGCGAGGAGAACGTGGTGGCGTTCTCCAGCAGCTCGGCAAGCAGGTGCACGAGGTCGGTGACGGCCTGACCGTGGATCTCGGTCTCCGGGACACCGGAGAGCTCGATGCGCTCGTACGACTCCACCTCGGAGGAGGCGGCCCGCAGGACGTCGACCAGCGGAACCGGCTGGTTCCAGCGGCGGCCCGGCTCCTCGCCGGCGAGAACGAGGAGGTTCTCGCCGTTGCGGCGCATACGGGTGGCCAGGTGGTCGAGCCGGAAGAGGCTCTCCAGCTGGTCCGGGTCGGCCTCGTTGTTCTCCAGGTCGGTGATGAGGGTCAACTGGCCCTCGATCAGCGACTGGTTGCGGCGCGACAGGTTGGTGAAGATCGCGTTGACGTTGCCTCGCAGCATGGCCTGCTCGGCCGCGAGCCGCACCGCCTCGCGGTGCACCTGGTCGAAGGCGCGGGCGACCTCGCCGATCTCGTCCTGGCTGGTGATCGGAATCGGCTGGACCCGGGTGTCGACCCGGCCGGGCTCGGTCCGCGACAGCTGGTCGACCAGCATCGGCAGCCGCTGCTCGGCGATCCCGAAGGCGGCGGTGCGCAGCTGGCGCATCGAGCGGCTCATCTGGCGGGCCATGAGCCCGGCCAGGACGAACGCGGCCAGCAGGGCGACCAGCACGATCGCGGCATTGACGATGGCGTCGGTCTTGGCGCTGGACGAGATGTCCGCGGCCTCGGTCACCGCCTTGTCGACGAGCTCCTCCTCGACCGTGGTGTAGCCGTCGAACTTGGCGGTCGCGGCGGCCATCCAGGTCTCGGGCGTGATGCCCTTGGCGGCCAGCTTCTCGGGCGACTTGCCCTGGCCGATCTGCTGGGCCATCCCGTCGAAGACCGACCCGTCGATGCTGGGCGGCGCGACGAACGGCACACCGGCCGCGTCGGCCTGCGCCTTGGCGGTCTTCAGCTTCTTCGCACCCTCGGCCGCCTTGGCGGCCATGACCTGCTTCAGCCGCGCGGAGTCGGCCTCCGTGCCACCGGAGACGTACTCGCCGAGGGCGATCTGCTCCAGGTAGTTGTACGAGCCGAACGCCTTGACCTGGGCGTCGAACTTGGGGCCCTCCTGGCTCGGGCGCACCAGCAGGTGCATACCGATGGAGCGCTGAAGCGATTCTGCTGCCTTGGCCAGCTCGAGCGCGTAGACCGTACGGCCGTAGCTGGTGATGTTGCCGGTGCCGAGGCCGAGCTCGTTGCAGAACTCCATCAGGGAGTGCTGAACCTTGACGTAGCCCTCTTCCGTCTTCACCGGGTCCATGGCCTCGGCGTAGGCGGCCTTGCGCAGATCGGGGAGCTTGGGCTCCTCCTGCTTGAACAGCTGGAGACGGCGCTCCAGGCCCTGCTTCTTCGGCATGTCCTGCACGGCGTCGTCGAACTTGGCGGCGGCGGCGTCGGTGGTGGCACGCACCTGGGAGACGATCGCGGCGTCACGCTTGTTCGACAACAGGGACTGCGCGGAGAGGTCACGCTCGTTGAGCAGTGCCTGCCCGTACTCCGAGGCCGCGCGGACGATCAGCGCGGTCTTCTCGGCGTCCTGGGCCTCATTCCACGTGTCGATCGACCCCTTCACCTGGAAGCCGCCCATGACGAGGCCGACCAGTACAGGGATCAGGAGGATCGCGTTCAGCCGGGTGGGCACCCGCCAGTTGCGGGGGGACAGCCGGCTGGTGCTGCCACCGGCCGGTGCCTGTGCGGACACATCGGCGGGTGACGCCGCGGTGCGCGGCGGCGGGGTGAAATTGCCCCGCTCCGACTGAACTGCGGAGCCCTTGTTGCTACGCCTCACTCGACCAACAACCTCTCGGCGTCGGCACCTACGCTGTGCCGTTTTTTGTTCAGGGCCGTACTACTCGGGAGTTTCGTCGAATTGCAGCACGGGGACCGGCCGCGTTCCAAACACTCGGAATGAGCCATTCCGAGTGGTCCAAGCCGCAGATAAAACGGGCATAAAGAGCGAGCCCCGTCAAAAGGCGGGGCTCATGTGAGCACAGTGATACCGGCCGAACGCATCGGGTGTCGAAGCCGGGGCAATTCTCTGTCGAAACGTTATGAACACGGGGGTGGATCGTGTCAAAGGACACAGTCCACCCCCGTGTGACTACGGCAACTGCCGTATGCCCATACCGACTTGCGGCGAGCTCTCGGCTACTTCAGCCGGGCCATCAGCGCGTGCTCCACGAGCGTGATCAGACCGCTCTTGGCATCCGCGCGGTGGCGGGCATCCGTTGTGATGATCGGGGTGTCGGGGCCGATCTGCAGGGCCTCGCGCACCTCGTCCGGTGTGTACGGCTGGTGTCCGTCGAAGCCGTTGAGGGCGATGACGAAGGGCAGGCCGCTGTTCTCGAAGTAGTCGACGGCCGGGAAGCAGTCGGCGAGACGCCGGGTGTCCACCAGGACGACGGCGCCGATCGCGCCGCGGACCAGGTCGTCCCACATGAACCAGAACCGGTCCTGACCGGGGGTACCGAAGAGGTACAGGATCAGGTCCTGGTCCAGGGTGATACGGCCGAAGTCCATGGCCACCGTCGTGGTGGTCTTGCCGCCGGTGTGCGTCAGATCGTCGATGCCCGCGGACGCGGACGTCATCACGGCTTCCGTGCGCAGCGGGTTGATCTCCGAAACGGCACCGACGAACGTGGTCTTACCCACGCCGAAACCGCCCGCCACCACGATCTTCGCCGAGGTGGTGGCCCGGGCCGCACCGCCGCTAGAGCTTGCGAAGTCCACTGAGCACCCTTTCGAGCAGTGTCACATCCGGCGCGCCGCCGGCCTCTCCGTTGCCCGGCTGGTGGATGGCCACCATGCCGGCTTCCGCCAGGTCCGCGACGAGAATCCGGGCCACACCGAGCGGCATCGACAGCAGCGCCGACACCTCGGCCACCGACTTGACCTCACGGCAGAGGTGGCAGATCCGCTGGTGCTCCGGGAGCAGCGTCGCCAGATGCGCCGGGTCGGCCGTGGTGGAGACCAGGGCCTCTATGGCGAGCTGGTAGCGCGGCCGGGTCCGGCCGCCGGTCATGGCGTACGGACGGACCAGCGGCTGGTCGCCTTCACCTTCGTACGACGCGTGGTGCAGTGCGCCGTACGGATCGGGTGAGGCGGGTGGCGGGGTCATGAATCCTCCGGGCGTGACAGCAAGGGGTCGGCTTGCCGTCTGAAGGGGCCGGTGGGGGGCTGAAACGGCCGGACGGGCGAGGGTTGGAGTGCGGTACCTGGGGCAATCGTGTCGGTCACCGGTTCATCGCCGCCTAGTGGAGCAGGCTGCCCTGGAGTTCGGCGCGGAGGTCCGGGGTGAGGACCGTTCCCGCGCGGTCGACCAGGAGGGCCATCTCGTACCCGACCAGACCGATGTCGGCGTCCGGGTGGGCGAGCACGGCCAGTGAGGAGCCGTCCGAGATGGACATCAGGAAGAGGAACCCGCGTTCCATCTCGACCACGGTCTGGCTGACAGCGCCGCCCTCGAAGATCCGGGAGGCGCCCGCGGTCAGCGAGGTGAGCCCGGAGGCGACCGCCGCCAACTGGTCGGCGCGGTCGCGCGGGAATCCTTCGGACATCGCCAGCAGCAGGCCGTCTGCGGAGACCACCACCGTGTGGGACACCCCAGGGGTGTTGTCCACGAAGTTGGTGATCAACCAGTTCAGATTCTGCGCGGCCTGACTCATCGGGCTCAACTAACGCTCCTGCTGGTGAGTGGGGCCGAGTGGGAAACTGCCGGTCGACTGGCCGTTGTTGGCCTGCCGACCCTGCTGGATACCCCGGCGGAGATTGGTCAGGCGCCCGCGCACGTCATCGGGCGCACGCGAAACCTGAGGACCGGATTGGTGGTTCTGCTGCTGGGCAGTGCCCGGCACCAGATTGGCACGCGGCACCCGGCGAGGCAGTCCGGAAGTGGTGATTCCGCCTGCTGCGGGCTTCTTGGCCCGCTCCGCCTGCCGTACGAGTTCGTCGTTCGGCGAGGCACGCCAGGAACTGGTGGTGCCGGTGTCGCCCGCGCCGCGGCGCGGCATGGGGGGAGCGGAACGCTCAGGGGCGGACTGCTGAGGGGCGCCCGGCGCCTGCGGCTCGGCGGGCGGCTGCTGGCCGCCCTGCTGCGGGCCGTGGAACCAGTTCGTCTCCAGCGTGTCGTACAGCGGCGTACGACCGTCCCCGGGACCGGCCGGAGGCAATGCCTCGGGCTGGGGCTGGGACGGCAGCACCGGGCGGTACTGCGCCTCGGGGGCGGGAGCGGCGGCCGGACGCGGCGCGCCGAAGTCCTCGGCGTCCCGGCCGCGCTGACGCGACCCGGGCACCCCCTGATCCTGGGAGGACTGCGGGACACCGAAGTCCGGGCGGGCGAACTGCGCGGTGCTCGCGGGGTCCTGGTGCTGCGGTGCCGGGGCCGAGAAGTCCGGGCGGGCGAACTCGGCGGTGGAGCCGGGCCCCTGCCGGTCGTCGATCGGCGGGCGCCGGTCCATGGACGGATTCATCGGCCGCTGGAACTGGCCGGTGGACTCGGGCTCCTCGTGACCGCGCGGGGTGTCGAGCGGAGTACGCCGCGGGACTGACGGGTCCTCGGTGCCCCAGCTGGTGGTCTGCGGGCGCTGCGGCTGCGGGTTGCCACCGGGCAGCTCGGCACGCGGACCGCCGACGGGCGGCAGCTGACGGCCGGGGTTGCCCGGACCGCCGGGCCGCTGGAAGACGTCCTGGCCGTCGGGAGCGTTGTACCGCGGCTGCTGCGGGGCCTGCCGGTCACCCGGACCGTTCTGCTGGCCGGGCTGCCCCGGCCGGTTCTGACCGAACAGGTTGGCCTGACCCGACTCCGTACGACCGGAATCGCCCTGGTCGCCGCGGGCGCCGAGCCGGGCACCGCCGCCGAAGGCGCCGGAGAGCCCGCCGCCCTGACGCGGCGGCTCCTGCCGGGACGTGTCCTGAGGGCCGGTGTGCGACAGCCCGGCACTCTGGAAACCGGCGTTCTGCTGGCCCTGCTGGCCGTGCTGAGGCTGCTGGTTCGGCTGCTGGCGGGGACCGTTGTCGCGCGACGGCAGCGCCGCCCGCGGACCGGAGCCCGCACCGACCTGCCCGCGCTGTCCACCGGGAGCCGTGCCGAGACCGCGCGCCGGGGCGGCCGGAGCGCCGCCGAGGCTCGCACCGTTGCCGTTGCCGCCGGCGAGCAGACCGCCCGGGGCGGACTGCTGCTGACCCGGTGCCTGCTTCGCGGCCGGCTGCTTGCCGCCGTGCGCGACATCGACGGGGAGCATGACCAGTGCGGTCGTGCCACCGGAGTCGGACGGCCGCAGCTGAATCCGGATGCCGTGACGCAGGGACAGCCGGCCGACCACGAACAGACCCATGCGGCGGGAGACCGAGACGTCGACGGTGGGCGGCGACGCGAGCCGCTCGTTGATCGCCGCGAGGTCCTCGGGGGAGAGGCCGATGCCGGTGTCGTGGATCTCCACCAGCACCCGGCCGTCGGGCAGTGCGTGACCGGTGACCCGGACCTTCGTCTGCGGCGAGGAGAATGACGTGGCGTTCTCCAGCAGCTCGGCGAGCAGGTGCACGAGGTCGTTGACCACGCGGCCGGCCACCTCGGTGGCGGGCACCGCGGCCAGTTCGATGCGCTCGTACTGCTCCACCTCGGAGGCGGCGGCACGGAGCACGTCGACCAGCGGGACGGGGCGGGTCCACCGACGGCCCGGTTCCTCGCCCGCGAGGACGAGGAGGTTCTCGCCGTTACGGCGCATACGGGTCGCGAGGTGGTCGAGCTTGAAGAGCGAGGACAGCTGGTCCGGGTCGGCCTCGCGCGACTCCAGCTCGGAGATGAGCGAGAGCTGACGCTGGATGAGACCCTGCGAACGCCGCGAGAGGTTGGTGAACATCGCGTTGACGTTGCCCCGCAGGAGGGCCTGTTCGGCGGCGAGGCGGACGGCCTCGCGGTGCACGTCGTCGAAGGCCGAGGCCACCTGGCCGATCTCGTCCCGGGAGTGCACACCGACCGACTCGACGGAGGTGTCGACGTCCTGCGGGTCCGACTCGGAGAGCTGCTTGACGAGTTCCGGCAGCCGGTCCTGGGCGACCCGGGTCGCGGTGTCCTGCAGTCGCCGCAGCGAGCGGATCATGGACCGGGCGACGACGAAGGCGCCGACCAGGGAGACACCGAGCACGAGCAGGATGAGCGCACCGCTGATGATGGCTTCGCGCTTCGACTCGTCGCGGAGCTCGCGGGCCTTGCCCTCCATCTCGCCGAGGAGGGTTGCCTCGATGGTCTTCATCGTCTGGATCTTGGTGGAGCTCTGTTCGTACCAGTCGAGGTACGAACGCGCATCCGCTCCCGCCATGCCGTTGGGAGTCTCGAGCACCTTCTTGGCGTAGGTGTTGGCGGCCTTGATCTCCGGGTTGCCGGTCTCCAGCGTCGCCGTCAGCTGGTCGGCGTTCTGACCGGTCGCCGCGTAGGCCGCCTTGAACGACTCCATGGCCGACGACTCCTTGCTGAGGGCGGCCTTGCCGAACTGCTGGTCGTTCTCGTCGAGATGCGATCCCTTCAGGCTGCCGCCCCCGCCGGGCAGCGCCGCGGCGATGATCGCCCGCTGGACCGACGCGTACTCCTTGGCGGAGGAGAAGGCCGCCAGGGCACGGGTCCGCTTGATCATCTCGGGGTTGCTGGTCGCCTGCGCCATGTCCTGCGAGAGGCTCAGCAGCGAGTTGATCAGCTGGCTGTACTGGTCGACGGTCTGGAGGCTCGGGCTGCCCTCCTCGTACGCCGTCTTGCGGATGTCGCGGATCCGACCGAGCTGATTGGCGATCTGGCTGACGCTCGCCTGGATCGACTTCAGGGCGTCGTCGCCCTCGGTGTCGCCGATCTCGTTCGTCGCCTGCAGGAAGGCGGTCTTCGCCCGGTCGGTGTTCTTGCGCGAGTCGGAGACCTTGAAGTCGCTGGCCTTCACGCCGTTGGACAGCGGACCCGCCGACTTGTCGCGCTCCTCCTGGAGCTTTCCAGCGAGCTGGGTCGCCTGCTTGGTCATCTGGGTGAGCAGCTGCATGTGGTCCAGCTGCTGGATGTCGTTCATGGAGTCGTTGATGCGCAGACCACCCAGGGTGGTCGCGGCGACTACCGGAAGAGCGAGCAGGGAGACCAGGCGCGTACTGATGCGCCAGTTGCGCAGAGCCATGCGCGAACCCGTGCTGACGGGCCCCCGGGGCTGGAGCGGGGCGACCGGGTCGGTTCCGCTGTTCGCCGTGGCACCTGAGCGCGGAGCGCGGTCGCCGTTGTCGCCGGCCGCGGCCGGTCCGGGGTTCTGGGCGTGCTGGGGCGAGGAACCGCGGTCGGTCCCGCCGCGCGGCTCCTGTTCCGCCGCAGCGCTGCCATCCCTCTTGAAACGTCCCTGCACTAGCGTCGCAACCTCTGGACCAGGCGTCCCTCCGCGTGGGCGGGTGGGACGGTGTCGGCGTCGTGGGGCGTCGTACCCGCCCCATGGTGGTCGTGAGTGACCGGCGCTCTTCCCCTTCCCGCCGCCACTCGGCGCTGCGTTGCGCCCCCTGCGCGCCGGCCTGAAACCCGCGGCGGTGCGTGGAATTCCAGCACAGTGCCGGATCTCCAACAAGGCCCGCGTACCGGGCCGTGACCTGGGTGACACATTGTAATGGATGCGTCACGAAATGTGGAGAGCTTTCAGGGTCAAAGGGGGCATCAAAGGGTGAAACAGGCGGGAGTGGGGAGTGTCCCAGTCGAGATGATCGGGAGCGGAATGGTTCATTCAGTGATGCAATGTCCGTTTCCTCGACCTTGATCGACCGCCCGAAATGACGTAATTGTCAACGCGTTCGTGAGCAAACTCACATGATGATCGCCCTCTCTTCCGGGGGCCCGGAGGGAATTGGATGTTTAGCCTGACGCTTTACAGGGATGGCAAATCCGACAACCGGCGCCCCTCCGGGCGGCGCCCGTACCGACAGGGTCCGAACGGCAGATGAAGACGACGATGATGTTCCGCAACATTGCCAACCCCCGGCGCACCACGCTGGCGCACCTCAAGGACGCCGAAGCGCTGCAGACGCCGGAGCAGCCGGAGCACGCAGTCGACCTGCCCGCACAGACGGCCAACCCGCGTCGCACCGTCCTCATGGTGGCCCCGGCGGCAGCGGCCGCCTCGACCGCCGGGTAATGGGCGCGGTTGTCCCCCTCACCCGCGTTAGCCTGGAGCGTCAGTCTTCAGCCAGCCAGCAAGTGAGGGGCGACAGCATCCCGTGCGCATCGCCAGGTTCTCCATCGACGGCAATGTCGCCTTCGGCGCGGTCGAGGGCGACGGCACCGTCGGCTCCGGTGACCTCGTCCTCGACATCATCAAGGGCATTCCGTACGCCGACTTCGAGCTCTCCGGCACCAAGGTCCCGCTGAGCAAGGTCCGGCTGCTGCCGCCCGTGCTCCCCAACAAGGTCGTGGCCATCGGCCGCAACTACGCGGAGCACGCCGCCGAACTCGGCAACGAGGTCCCGGACGTACCGGTCGCCTTCTTCAAGCCCACCACCTCGGTGATCGGCTCCGGGGACGCCATCGAGTACCCCTCCTTCTCCAACGAAGTGCACTACGAGGCCGAGCTGGCCGTCGTCATCGGCCGTATGTGCCGCGAAGTGCCGCGTGAGCGAGTCAAGGACGTCATCTTCGGCTACACCTGCGCCAACGACGTCACCGCCCGCGATGCCCAGAGGCGTGAGAAGCAGTGGGCCCGGGCCAAGGGCTTCGACACGTCCTGCCCGCTCGGCCCCTGGGTGGAGACCGACCTCGACCCCAGCGACCTCGCCATCCAGACCACGGTCAACGGCGAGCAACGCCAACTGGGCCGTACGAGCGAAATGATCCGCTCCATCGAGGACCTGGTCGTCCACATCACGGAGGCGATGACGCTGCTCCCGGGCGACGTGATCCTCACCGGCACCCCGGCAGGGGTCGGGCCCCTGCACATCGGCGACGAGGTCGCCGTCACCATCGAAGGCATCGGCACTCTCACCAACAAGGTGATCAAGCGTGGCTAACACGAACTCCCCCAATCTCTCGGCTTCGCTCGAGCACGGGGTACCCCCCCGCGTACGTTTCTGTCCCTCCCCGACCGGCAACCCCCACGTGGGCCTGGTCCGCACCGCCCTGTTCAACTGGGCGTTCGCCCGACACCACGGCGGCACGCTGGTCTTCCGCATCGAGGACACGGATGCGGCGCGCGACTCCGAGGACTCGTACAACCAGCTGCTCGACTCGATGCGCTGGCTCGGCTTCGACTGGGACGAGGGTCCCGAGGTCGGCGGCCCGCACGCCCCGTACCGGCAGTCGCAGCGCATGGACATCTACAAGGATGTCGCCGAGAGGCTCCTGGCCGGCGGTTACGCGTACCACTGCTACTGCACCACCGAGGAGCTCGACGCCCGCCGCGACGCCGCCCGCGCCGCCGGCAAGCCGTCCGGCTACGACGGTCACTGCCGCGACCTGAGCGCCGAGCAGATCGCCGCGTACGAGGCCGAGGGCCGGACGTCCATCGTCCGCTTCCGGATGCCCGACGAGGCGCTCACCTTCACGGACCTGGTCCGCGGCGAGCTGACCTTCCAGCCGGAGAACGTGCCGGACTACGGCATCGTCCGGGCCAACGGCGCGCCGCTCTACACGCTCGTCAACCCGGTCGACGACGCGCTGATGGAGATCACCCACGTCCTGCGCGGCGAGGACCTGCTCTCCTCCACGCCGCGCCAGCTCGCGCTCTACAAGGCGCTGATCGAGCTCGGCATCGCCAAGGGCACCCCCGCGTTCGGCCACCTCCCGTACGTCA
Organism: Streptomyces sp. NPDC057565; assembly: GCF_042801455.1. NCBI lineage: Bacteria > Bacillati > Actinomycetota > Actinomycetes > Kitasatosporales > Streptomycetaceae > Streptomyces > Streptomyces sp. NPDC057565. The sequence continues at coordinate 206,553 of NZ_JBHVFU010000011.1, forward strand.
TGGGCGAGGGCAACAAGAAGCTCTCCAAGCGTGACCCGCAGGCCTCGCTCAACCTCTACCGTGAGCGCGGCTTCCTCCCCGAGGGGCTGCTCAACTACCTCTCGCTGCTCGGCTGGTCGATCGCCGAGGACCGCGACATCTTCTCCATCGAGGAGATGGTGGCCGCGTTCGACATCAAGGACGTGAACGCCAACCCGGCGCGCTTCGACCTGAAGAAGTGCGAGCACATCAACGCCGAGCACATCCGCATGCTCGACGTGAAGACCTTCACCGAGGCGTGCGGCCCCTGGCTGAAGGCGCCCTTCGCCCCGTGGGCCCCGGAGGCCTTCGACGCCGCGCAGTTCGAGGCCATCGCCCCGTATGCGCAGACCCGCGTCACCGTCCTCTCGGACATCACGGCCAACGTCGACTTCCTCTTCCTCGACGAGCCGGTCGAGGACGAGGCGTCCTGGAGCAAGGCGATGAAGGAGGGCTCCGACGCCCTCCTGACCACGGCCCGCGCCAAGCTGGCCGACGCCGAGTGGAACGCCGAGGCCCTGAAGAACGCGATCCTCGCCGCGGGCGAGGAGCACGGCCTGAAGCTCGGCAAGGCCCAGGCCCCGGTCCGCGTCGCCGTCACCGGCCGCACGATCGGTCTGCCGCTCTTCGAGTCCCTGGAGATCCTGGGCCGCGAGAAGTCCCTGGCCCGGATCGACGCGGCAAGGGCGAAGCTGACCGCGTAAGCGACTCCCGTACGCCCGAAGGGGCGGTCACCGGTCCGTACCGGTGACCGCCCCTTCTGCATGCCTCAGACGGTCTCGTCGAGGTCCTGCGCGTAGTGCTCGATGGCCCGCCGGTACCGCTGTACATACGCGTCCTGGCTGGTCGTGGCCAGCAGCCTCAGCAGGATCTGCATGGCCTCGTGATGCTGCTCGGTGTTGAACAGGGCCATCGCGAGGAAGGACTGCAGGGCGCCGTCGCCGGGGAACTCCGCGACGCCAAGTCGCAGCGTCTCGACGGCCTTTGCGTACTGCCCCAGTACCCGATAGGTGCTGCCGAGCCCGAGCAGCGCACCGTGGCGGTCCTCCTCCGACAGCCCGGCGCCCCGCAAGCTGCGTTCGTAGAAGGGGACGGCTTCGGCCTCCAGGCCCAGCACGTCGTGGACCCAGGCGGTCTGGTACGCCACTTCCGCGTCCTCGGGATGCCCGGCGGCGAGCATCAGCAGCCGCTCCCTGGCCTCTTCCGCCTGTCCCTGCTCGCGCAGCCCGACGGCCTCGGCCAGCAGACTGTCCCTGTCGTGCTCATTCATGCACGCATTGTCACAGGTCGGGCGTTGCGGGCGGGGCTCAGGGCATTGCCCGGCCCCCTCACCGGGCGGGCGGTAGCGTGGCCGTATGCCGATCCGAGCCGTGCTCTGGGACATCGACGACACGATCTTCGACTACACGGGCGCCGACCGCGTCGGCCTGCGGAAACATCTGGAGAGCGAGGGCGTGCCCGGCGGATACGGTTCCGCCACTCAGGCCCTCGATGCCTGGCGGGCGATCACCGACGTCCACTGGGCGCGTTTCGCCGCCGGGGAGACCGACTTCCAGGGGCAGCGCCGGGACCGGGTCCGTTCGTTCCTCGGACGGCCGCTCACGGACGCGGAGGCCGACGACTGGTTCGCCCGGCACCTCGCTCACTACGAGGCCGCCTGGTCGCTCTTCCCGGACGCCCTGCCGGTCCTGGACGTGCTGGCCGGCCGCTACCGGCAGGCCGTCCTGTCGAACTCCAGCATCGTCAATCAGGACCGCAAGCTGCGCACCCTCGGGGTGCGGGACCGTTTCGAGGCCGTGGTGTGTGCCGTGGAGCTCGGCATCTCCAAGCCCGAGGCCGCCGCGTTCCATGCCGCCTGTGAAGCGCTCGGGCTGGAGCCGCAGGACGTCGTGTACGTCGGAGACCACCCGGACATCGACGCGGCCGGGGCGGTGGCGGCGGGGCTGAAGGGGATCTGGCTGGACCGGGAAGGGCGCGGTGGACGGCCCGAACTGGAGCGCATCACCGGTCTCGATCAGCTCCCCGGACTACTGGTGGGCGATACCCGTTTTGGAGCGCCGGACACCTTCGGGTAATGTTCTTTCTGCGCCGCCCGAGCGGGCCGGAAGATCCGGTCGGGAAGCGCAAGCCGAACAAAATCCCCTCTGGGGGTTGAGTTTTGGTGGGCTATGGTGTAATTGGCAACACTACGGTTTCTGGTACCGTCATTCTAGGTTCGAGTCCTGGTAGCCCAGCGCAGATCTTCATCTGTACAATACGCCCCCGTTGTGTAGCGGCCTAGCACGCTGCCCTCTCACGGCAGTAGCGCCGGTTCGAATCCGGTCGGGGGTACAGATCCTTCCCGCGAGATCATCTGGGTCGCACCCACGATTTCGATGCAGGATCGCTAGGGCCCCCGTTGTGTAGCGGCCTAGCACGCTGCCCTCTCACGGCAGTAGCGCCGGTTCGAATCCGGTCGGGGGTACGGGTTTCACCATGGGCTATGGTGTAATTGGCAACACTACGGTTTCTGGTACCGTCATTCTAGGTTCGAGTCCTGGTAGCCCAGCGCAGATCTTCATCTGTACAATACGC
>NZ_JBHVFU010000011.1:209238-221331 GCF_042801455.1 Streptomyces sp. NPDC057565
ATACGCCCCCGTTGTGTAGCGGCCTAGCACGCTGCCCTCTCACGGCAGTAGCGCCGGTTCGAATCCGGTCGGGGGTACAACAGAGCAAGCAGCCAAGGGTCCTTCACTTCGGTGAGGGGCCCTTGCTTGTGTGCCTGGGACCCGTTGCGCGCGGGCCCGGCGCACTCAGAGTCCGTACCGCCGGTTCGACTCCTCCTCCTGGGCCAGCCGGCGCAGCGACAGCAGCAGCGGTTCGTGGAGCACGACCGAGGCCACCGCCATCTCCACCTGCTCCGCTCCTGCCGGATAGGACTCCATCATGTCCAGGTCGCGGACCGCGACTTGCTCCATGAGGCGGGCCTGCTCGGTCAAGTACTCGATGTCGCAGGCGTAGCCGAGCCGGATGAGTGTGGCCATGGAGGCGACCAGCGAGCGGTACGTGGGGTCCAGGGAACCGAGTTCCTGCACGAACGCCCAGCCGAGCCGGTCGAGAAGCCGGTCGACCTCGCGGCGCGCTGATTCCGTCTCCGGGGCGTCCTCGTCCGGCTCGGGGCCGTGCGGCAGCGACCAGAGGGCGGCGCCCAGCCGGATCGTGCGGCCGAGGGATTCGTCGTCGACGTGGGCCAGTACCTCGCGGGCCGTTGCCACCGGGAGGCGGCCCACCTGAATCAGTGCCCGCACCAGACGCAGTCGGCGCAGATGGCTCTCGTCGTACTCGGCCTGGGTCGCGCTGACGCGCTCACCGGGCGGCAACAGCCCCTCGCGCAGGTAGTACTTGATCGTCGCCGTCGAGACGCCGCTCTGCTTGCTCAGTTCCGCGAGTCGCATGTTCTGTGCCTTCCCTTGCGCCACCCCTTGGGCAGTGTCACTATCCAACCATTGGATAGCTGCACTCTCCAATGCGATCAGGGGGCAACGTGCGTGTGAAGCCGATACCGGGGCGGACGACCGCGGCAGCCGAGGGGGACGTGGTCGTCCTGCTCATCGGGATGCGCATCAATCACTTCTGGGGCGTGCACCACTGGTTGCCGGTCTTCGTGGCAATGCCGCGCATGCTGCGGGAGTTGAGCCGGGACAGGAGCCGCGGGCTGCTCGGCTACACCCTGCTGTCCGGATCGCCGAGGACGTATTACGTCGTCCAGTACTGGGAGTCCAAGGAGAAGCTCTACGCGTACGCCGCCGCGCCCGACATGTTCCACCGCAAGGCCTGGGCGATCATGAACCGCAAAGAGAGGAAGTCCCGGCAGCACGTGGGGCTGTGGCACGAGACATACGTCGCACCCGAGGGGTCGTACGAATCGATCTACGCCGACATGCCGCCGTACGGACTGGCTGCGGCGACCGGCGTGCTGCCGATCGAGAAGCGGGGGCGGAGGGCGGCGGACCGTTTCGCGCACCGCTCGTCCGCGGCGCGGAAGGGCTGAGAGGGGGCCGTCACGACGCTGGGACGGCCGGGGAACGATTTCTTGCTGTGCCGGGCCTGCGTGCCGGGCCTGTGCGGCAGGCGGGCCCGAGGCCGCGCCTGTGTACGTGATCCGTACGTCAGCCGTTGCGGCGCAGGGCCTCGCTCAGCCGGGCCGCCGAGTCGATGACCGCCTGGGCGTGCATCCGTCCCGGGTGGCGGGTCAGCCGCTCGATCGGTCCGGAGACCGAGACCGCGGCGACCACCCGGTTCGACGGCCCGCGTACCGGCGCCGAGACCGAGGCGACGCCCGGCTCCCGCTCGCCGATCGACTGGGCCCAGCCCCGGCGGCGCACGCCCGAGAGCGCCGTCGCCGTGAAGCGGGCTCCCTGAAGGCCGCGGTGCAGGCGCTCGGGCTCCTCCCAGGCCATCAGGATCTGGGCCGACGAGCCCGCCTTCATGGTCAGGGTGGAGCCCACCGGCACGGTGTCCCGCAGTCCGGACAGTCGCTCCGCCGCAGCCACGCAGATCCGCATGTCGCCCTGCCGGCGGTAGAGCTGCGCGCTCTCGCCGGTGATGTCCCGCAGATGCGTGAGCACCGGGCCCGCCGTCGCCAGCAGGCGGTCCTCGCCTGCCGCGGCCGCGAGCTCCGCCAGTCGGGGGCCGAGGATGAATCGGCCCTGCATGTCCCTCGCCACCATCCGGTGGTGTTCCAGTGCCACAGCCAGTCGATGAGCCGTGGGTCGTGCAAGCCCGGTCGCCGCGACCAGCCCGGCGAGGGTGGCCGGGCCGGACTCCAGGGCGCTCAATACCAGAGCCGCCTTGTCGAGAACGCCGACGCCGCTAGAGTTGTCCATACGACGATACTCGCGTCTCACTCTGTGAAACGCAAGTTCAATTTCCCGCGGAAGTTGCGAACCTGTAGGGGCGGCCGCACAACGGCCCGTAGCCACCGCCCCGCACGGGGGTCCGGACGGCGACGCACCGAAATCTCTAGTTGGGCCGGCGAAGACGCCGGCCGGAGGGAAAGCGATGGGTAGGACACTCGCGGAGAAGGTCTGGGACGACCACGTCGTCCGGCGCGCGGACGGCGAGCCCGATCTTCTCTTCATCGATCTGCACCTGCTGCACGAGGTGACCAGCCCCCAGGCCTTCGACGGCCTCCGGCAGGCCGGACGCCGGGTGCGGCGCCTCGACCTCACCATCGCCACCGAGGATCACAACACCCCGACCCTCGACATCGACAAGCCGATCGCCGACCCGGTCTCCCGCGCCCAGTTGGAGACCCTGCGCAAGAACTGCGCGGAGTTCGGTGTACGGCTGCACCCGCTGGGCGACGTCGAGCAGGGCGTCGTGCACGTGGTCGGCCCCCAGCTGGGCCTGACCCAGCCCGGCACCACCGTCGTCTGCGGCGACTCCCACACCTCCACGCACGGCGCTTTCGGCGCGTTGGCGTTCGGTATCGGTACCAGCCAGGTCGAGCACGTCCTGGCCACGCAGACGCTGCCGCTGGCCCGTCCGAAGACCATGGCGATCACCATCGACGGCGAACTGCCCGACGGTGTCACGGCCAAGGACCTGATCCTCGCGATCATCGCCCGGATCGGCACCGGCGGCGGCCAGGGCTACATCCTCGAATACCGCGGCTCCGCCATCGAGAAGCTCTCGATGGAAGCCCGGATGACCATCTGCAACATGTCGATCGAGGCGGGCGCCCGGGCCGGCATGATCGCCCCGGACGAGACCACGTTCGACTACCTGAAGGGTCGCGACCACGCCCCGCAGGGCGAGGACTGGGACGCTGCCGTCGCGTACTGGAAGACGCTGCGCACGGACGACGACGCGGTCTTCGACGCCGAGGTCGTCATCGACGCCGCCGAACTGGCGCCGTTCGTCACCTGGGGCACCAACCCCGGCCAGGGCGCGCCCCTGTCGGCCAACGTCCCCGACCCGGCTTCGTACGAGGACGCCTCGGAGCGGAACGCCGCCGAAAAGGCCCTGGAATACATGGGGTTGACCGCCGGACAGCCGCTGCGCGAGATCAACGTCGACACCGTCTTCGTAGGCTCCTGCACCAACGGCCGGATCGAGGACCTGCGCAACGCGGCCGCGATCCTGGACGGCCGCAAAGTCGCCGACGGCGTACGGATGCTGGTCGTCCCGGGCTCGGTCCGGGTCGCCCTGCAGGCCGTCGAGGAGGGCCTGGACAAGGTCTTCACCGCGGCCGGCGCGGAATGGCGGCACGCGGGCTGCTCGATGTGTCTCGGCATGAACCCCGACCAGTTGGCCCCCGGCGAGCGCTCCGCGTCGACCTCGAACCGAAACTTCGAGGGCCGGCAGGGCAAGGGCGGCCGTACCCACTTGGTTTCCCCGCAGGTCGCCGCCGCCACCGCCGTGCTGGGCCGTCTGGCCTCGCCGGCCGACCTGTCCGACGCCCTTACGTCCGCCGGAGTCTGAGAACCATGGAAGCTTTCACCGCACACACCGGCCGGGCCGTCCCGCTGCGCCGCAGCAACGTCGACACCGACCAGATCATCCCCGCCCACTGGCTGAAGAAGGTCACCCGCGACGGCTTCGAGGACGGGCTCTTCGAGGCATGGCGCAAGGACCCCGAGTTCGTCCTCAACCGGCCCGAGCGGGACGGCGCAACGGTCCTGGTGGCCGGTCCCGACTTCGGCACCGGGTCCTCCCGTGAACACGCCGTCTGGGCCCTGCAGAACTACGGTTTCAAGGCCGTCATCTCCTCCCGGTTCGCCGACATCTTCCGCGGCAACTCGCTGAAGAACGGGCTGCTGACCGTGGTTCTCGACCAGAAGGTCGTCGACGCACTGTGGGAGCTGACCGAGGCCGACCCGGCCGCCGAGGTCACTGTCGACCTGGAGGCGCGCCAGGTCCGGGCCGAGGGCATCACCGCCGACTTCGAGCTCGACGAGAACGCCCGCTGGCGACTGCTGAACGGGCTGGACGACATCAGCCTCACCCTTCAGAACGAAGCGGACATCGCGACTTATGAGGCGGCAAGGCCGACCTTCAAGCCGCGTACAATTAACGCCTGAGCAGCGCGTTTCCAGTACTGCGCCCCCTGCCTTCTGGTAGGGGGCGCAGTCGTTTGTTGAGACCCCGTCGGGCGACAACTCGCCCCAGATGGCACAATCGGTGCATGGAACGCGACAGCCAACTCAAGCTTTACGGCCAAGTCGCCGACCGATTGAAGGAAGCGCACACAAGAGTGCGCGCACTGCAAGTCCCGGAGGGCGTACGGATGGCGCTGTCCCGGAAGCTGTTGGTCATCACGGCTGCGGCGAAGCACGATCTCCCGGATGCGGCAAGGCGTCTGGACCGGTTGATGAAGGACCTCGATGAGGGCCGATTCCCCGAAGGTGACTGACTCTGCGGAACTGTGCGGAGGCCGACTTCGTTGCGGCACTAGGGTGATTAGCCCGTTTCGTGTTTGATTTGCGGTATATATCTGCCTAACGTGCGAAAACGCTTGAACACTTACGTTCGGGCAATGTCTCCGAAGGGGAAGACGTGAACAAGGCACAGCTCGTAGAAGCGATTGCCGACAAGGTCGGCGGCCGTCAGCAGGCCGCGGACGCTGTCGACGCGGTACTCGACGCGATCGTCCGTGCAGTTGTCGCGGGGGACCGGGTCTCGGTCACCGGTTTCGGCTCGTTCGAGAAGGTCGACCGCCCGGCCCGCTACGCCCGCAACCCGCAGACGGGTGAGCGCGTGCGGGTCAAGAAGACCTCGGTGCCCCGTTTCCGTGCGGGACAGGGCTTCAAGGACCTGGTCAGCGGCTCGAAGAAGCTCCCCAAGCACGATGTGGCCGTGAAGAAGGCGCCCAAGGGCAGCCTCTCGGGTGGTGTTTCCGCCCGTGCGATCACCAAGGCCGCCGCCAAGAAGGCCACCGCCAAGAAGGCCGCGGCGAAGAAGGTCACCGCCAAGAAGACCGTGACGGCAGCGAAGACCGCCGCGGCCAAGAAGACCGCCGCGAAGAAGACCACCGCGGCGGCCAAGAAGACCACGGCAGCCGCGAAGACCACCGCGGCGGCGAAGAAGACGACGGCTGCCAAGAAGGCCGTTGCCGCCAAGACCGCGCCCGCCAAGAAGGCCACGGCGAAGAAGGCGCCCGCGAAGAAGGCCACGGCGCGCAAGACCACGGCCAAGAAGGCCGTCGCACGGAAGAAGTGAGACCGAGCAGCGCAGGGCTCCTCACACGCGCCGGGCCGGGCTCCCCTCGGGGAGCCCGGCCCGCGGGCTGTCCGGGGTGCGTTCAGCGGCCCCGTGGGCCGGACGCGCCCTTCAGAACGTCTGCAGCGTCACCAGGGTGATCCGCAGGGCCGCTCCCTCGCCCTCCACCTCGATCCGCACCCGCTGCCCCGGGCGCAGGAGCCGCAGGCCGCCCGCGTCGAAGGCCGGGGCGTCGAATTCCACCGGGGTGCCGTCGTCGAGCAGCACACTGCCGGTGCGGGTCTCGGGGTCGTACGTGTACGAGGTCGCCTGCATGAACGGCAGCCTATCGGTCCCTCGCGGGCACTTCCGCGGCCAAGCTGCCCGCCGTGTGCGGACCCACCCCGAGGGCCAGCGCGGCCCGCAGATCGGCGCCGGTGTCCACGTCCTGGCGGACCGAGTCGATGCCGGCCGGGACTATTTCCACCGCGCCCGAGGCAAGATGCCGGGCCCGGGACGGACCCCCGAAAGCCGGACGCAATTCCATCCCCACCGAAGCCGACAGGAAAGTCGTGCCGATTCCCGCTGCATCCGTGACAAATGCGCGCGGAAATTCAGCGGCGAATTCGAGCACCCGGGACAATTCCGCGGGACGCAGCGCGGGCAGATCCGCGTTGAGCGCGGCGACTGCGGCGGCGGGCCTTCGGTCGCGTATCGCCCGCTCGCCATGGGCCAGCGCGGCATTGAGTCCGGCGGCCGGTCGGTCGGGAACGATGCGCGCGCCGAGCGCCGAGAGCGTGGCCCCGGCCATCGGGTCGTCCGTGACGACCACCACATCCCGTACGGCCCGGCAGGCCAGCGCGGCGGCCACGGTGTCCTGGGCGAAGGCCAGAGCGAGCCGGGGGCGCAGCAGCGGGCCCGTTGCCTGCGTCAGCCTGCTCTTGGCCCTTGCCAGCGGCTTCAACGGGACGACCAGGGACCACACCCCGGTCCGGTCGGTGTTCGTGGCGATCTCCCCCTCGGTGCGCATCGCCGCTTATTCTCGCCTGCCGGTACGACAACCCGGTGCGACAACCCGGAGGGGCGGCCCCGGGGGTGGGGCGTACGGTGTTCTCGACAGAGCAGGGGCCTGGGGCGAGACTTGACCGCCACAGGCAGGCAAACACGTCAGGTCCGTAGAGGAAGGTGTCCGAGTGTCCGGCCGCAGAATCGGCTTCTGGTACCGCCTGGCGGCGGTCATCGCAAAACCGCCGCTGGTGGTTCTGTTCAAGCGTGACTGGCGGGGAATGGAGCACATTCCGGCCGAAGGCGGATTCATCACTGCGGTCAATCACAACTCGTACTTGGACCCGCTCTCCTACGGTCATTTCCAGTACAACACCGGCCGGGTGCCGCGGCTCCTCGCCAAGGCGGGGCTCTTCAAGACCCCCTTTGTCGGAATGATGCTGCGTGGCACCGGACAGATCCCCGTGTACCGCGAGACGACCAACGCGCTGGACGCCTTCCGGGCCGCCGTCGACGCCATCGAGCGCGGCGAGTGCGTCGCCTTCTACCCGGAGGGCACCCTCACCCGCGACCCCGACATGTGGCCCATGGCCGGCAAGACCGGCGCCGCCCGCGTCGCGTTGATGACGAAGGCCCCGGTCATCCCCGTTGCCCAGTGGGGCGCGAACCTGGTGATGCCGCCGTACGCCAAGGAGAACAAGCTCCAACTCTTCCCGCGCAAGACCCTCCAGGTGCAGGCCGGTCCGCCCGTCGACCTCTCCCGGTTCTACGACATGGAGCCGACGCCCGACGTCCTGCGCGAGGCGACCGAGGTCATCATGGCCGCGGTCACCGCCCAGCTCGAAGTCGTACGCGGCGAGAAGGCCCCCGCCGAGCTCTACGACCACCGCAAGGCGCGTGCCGAACAGCGGCGCAAGGCCGAAGGAGAGGCACCCAAGTGACGCACCCCGTAAAAGCAGCCGTCTTCGGAACCGGCTCATGGGGTACGGCCTTCGGCATGATCCTCGCCGACGCCGGCTGCGAGGTCACCCTCTGGGGCCGTCGCGCCGAGCTCGCCGAGGCGGTCAACACGACCCGTACCAACCCCGACTACCTGCCGGGAATTGAGCTCCCCGAATCCATCAGGGCCACCACCGACGCCGCCGAGGCGCTGCGCGGCGCCGACTTCGCCGTGCTCGTCGTGCCGTCGCAGACGCTGCGCGCCAACCTCGCCGACTGGGCCCCGCACCTCGAACCGGACACCGTCCTCGTCTCGCTGATGAAGGGCGTCGAACTGGGCACCGCGAAGCGGATGAGTGAGGTCATCGAGGACGTCACCAAGGTTCCCGCGGACCGCATCGCCGTCGTCAGCGGCCCCAATCTGGCCAAGGAGATCGCCGAACGCCGCCCCGCCGCGGCCGTCGTCGCCTGCCAGGACGAGTCGGTGGCCCGCCGTCTCCAGGCCGCCTGCCACACCCCGTACTTCCGCCCGTACACCATCACCGATGTGGTCGGCTGCGAACTCGGCGGCGCAGTGAAGAACGTCATCGGTCTCGCCGTCGGCATCGCCGACGGGATGGGCCTCGGTGACAACGCCAAGGGTTCGCTCATCACCCGCGGCCTCGCCGAGACCACCCGGCTCGGTCTCGCCATGGGCGCCGACCCGCTGACGTTCTCCGGACTCGCCGGTCTCGGCGACCTCGTGGCGACCTGTTCCTCGCCGCTGTCGCGCAACCACACCTTCGGCACCAACCTCGGCCGCGGCATGACGCTGGAAGAGACCATCGCCGTCACCAAGCAGACCGCCGAGGGCGTCAAGTCCTGTGAATCGGTGCTCGATCTGGCGCGCCGCCACGGCGTCGACATGCCCATCACGGAGACGGTCGTCTCCATCGTCCACGAGGGCAAGCCGCCGATGGTCGCTCTGGGCGAGCTCATGTCGCGCAGCGCGAAGGCCGAGCGGCACTGACGCCCGACCGGCCCCGGTGACGCTGACGCGACCCGTACCAGCAGGTACGCTCATCGCGATATGAGCAGCGAGAACCTCCCCCAGAGCCCGAAGCAGCAGCTCCGCAAGCCGCGTGTGGCCGTCGTGTTCGGCGGCCGCAGTTCCGAACACGGTATTTCGGTCGTCACGGCAGGTGCCGTCCTGAACGCCATCGACCGGACGAAGTACGACGTCCTGCCGATCGGCATCACGACGGACGGCCGCTGGGCGCTCACCGCCGACGAGCCCGAACGCATGGCCATCACGGACCGGAAGATGCCGGACGTGGCCCAACTGGCCGAGTCCTCCGAGGGCGGCGTGGTGCTCTCCGTCGACCCCGGCAGCCGCGAAGTGGTCTACAGCGAGCCCGGCTCGGTGCCCAAGGCGCTCGGCGAGGTCGATGTCGTCTTCCCCGTCCTGCACGGCCCGTACGGCGAGGACGGCACCCTTCAGGGGCTCCTGGAGCTGTCAGGCGTGCCGTACGTGGGTGCCGGTGTGCTCGCCTCGGCGGTGGGCCAGGACAAGGAGTACATGAAGCGGGTCTTCACCTCGTTCGGGCTGCCCGTCGGCCCGTACGTCGTCGTCCGCCCCCGCGAATGGGACAACGACCCCCTCGCCGCCCGCAAGCGCATCGTGGACTTCGCCGGGGAACACGGCTGGCCGCTCTTCGTGAAGCCCGCGCGGGCCGGCTCGTCCATCGGCATCACCAAGGTCGACGACCTCTCCGGACTCGACGAGGCGATCGAGGAAGCCCGCCGCCACGACCCCAAGTTCCTCGTCGAGTCGCTGCTGCGCGGCCGCGAGATCGAGTGCGGGGTGCTGGAGTTCGAGGACGGACCGCGTGCCAGCGTGCCCGCCGAGATCCCGCCGGTCACCTCGCACGACTTCTACGACTTCGAGGCCAAGTACATCGACTCGGCGTCCGGGATCGTGCCCGCCCCGCTCACCGAGGAGCAGACCGCCGAGGTCCAGCGGCTCGCGATCGACGCGTTCGAGGCCGCGTCCTGCGAAGGCCTGGTGCGCGCCGACTTCTTCCTCACCGAGGACGGCACGTTCGTCATCAACGAGATCAACACGCTGCCGGGCTTCACTCCGATCTCCATGTATCCGCGGATGTGGCAGGAGAGCGGTGTGAGCTACCAGGAGCTGGTCGACCGGCTGATCCAGGCGGCGTTGACCCGGCCCACCGGCCTGCGCTGACCCAGAGCTACACGCTGTTGGGGACCGTCTTCCTGACGGCCGGGGCGAACGCAGCCAGCGGGCTGGCGTCATGGGCGTACGCCTTCGAGAGCGTCACCTCGACATACGCCTTGCGATAGGTCGTGGTGAACCGCGGACCGGCGTCCTCCGGCTGCTCCAGCAGCCAGTTGACGCCGTCCGCTTCGGTCCCCTTGGCCATGGGATCGTCCATCTTCGCGGGCCGGTCGACACCGCAGCGCAGTACGATCGCCCCGTCCCCCCAAGAGGCGGTCAGTACGGACCTCGGCCCGGAGTCGTCACGGTTCTGTCCGGCAACGGTCTCCGGCAGCTCCTTGTGCAGGGCACCGCAGTAGGCTGCGACTTCCGGCACCGGGGTGGGGACCGTGATCGACGCCGGGGACCCCGTTGTGGAGCAGCCCGCCGCGGCCAGCACCAGAACGGCAGCGGACGGACCGAGAAACACGGGGCGGCGGAGCCGGCGGCGGAAGGACGTCACCGGCCCAGCGTAGACGGGGGCTACAGGTGGACGACCGGGCAGGTCAGGGTTCTGGTGATGCCGTCCACCTGCTGGACCTTGGCGACGACCATGCGGCCGAGTTCATCGACTGTGTCGGCCTGCGCGCGCACGATCACGTCGTAGGGGCCGGTGACGTCCTCTGCCTGGATCACTCCCGGGATTTTCGCGATGGTCTCGGCGACGGTCGACGCCTTGCCCACCTCGGTCTGAATAAGGATGTACGCCTGTACCACGGAACCTCCAGGGCGGCCACGAGGATCATGTGGGGGAAAGAGACGCCACGGTATCGCGTTGCCGAGGGCGGCGGGGAGACCTGTGGGACGGATGACGCCCACAGCGTGGCGCACGGATGCCATCAGTTGACGTATGCCTTGACAGTACCGACAGCACTGAAGGCCCGCGACCGCAAGCGCAGCGGTGCGGACGGGGGCAGGCATGCCGGTGGGAACGGGGGCAGACTGCTCCCGGCGGCCGGGCCACGGCCCGGACCACCGGCCGCCGACCGAGACCGGACGTCCGTCCGGCGCGACAGATGAGAGGTGAGACTCGGTGAAGGGAACCGTGGGCGAGTTGGGGGAGTTCGGGCTCATCAAGGAGCTCACGTCCCGGCTCACCAGCACTCCGGCGGTACGGCTCGGACCTGGCGACGACGCCGCGGTCGTGGCCGCTCCCGACCGCAGGGTCGTGGCCAGTACGGACATCCTGTTGGAGGGACGGCACTTCCGCCGCGACTGGTCGACGGCGTACGACGTCGGACGCAAGGCGGCCGCACAGAACCTCGCCGACATCGCGGCCATGGGCGCCGTCCCCACCGCGCTGCTGCTCGGCCTGGTCGTCCCGGCCGCACTTCCGGTCACGTGGGCGGGCGAGTTGATGGACGGCATCCGTGACGAGTGCCAGGTCGCGGGTGCGGCCGTGGTCGGCGGTGACGTCGTCGCCGGGGAGACCATCACCGTCGCGATCACCGCACTCGGCGATCTGCGCAACCACGAACCCGTCACCCGGGCCGGCGCCCGACCCGGCGATGTCGTCGCCGTTACCGGCTGGCTCGGCTGGTCCGCCGCCGGGTACGCGGTCCTCTCCCGCGGCTTCCGTTCGCCGCGCGCCTTCGTCGAGGCCCACCGGCGCCCCGAACCGCCGTACCACGCGGGCCCCGCGGCCGCCGGACTCGGCGCCACCGCCATGACCGACGTCAGTGACGGACTCGTCGCCGACCTCGGCCACATCGCCGAGGCCAGCAAGGTCCGGATCGATCTGCGGTCCGGGCTGATCGACATTCCCTCGCAGATGTCCGACATCGGCCAGGCGGTCGGCGTGGACCCGCTCCAGTGGGTGCTCACCGGTGGAGAGGACCACGCGATCGTCGCGACCTTCCCCCAGGACGTGAAGCTGCCCGCCCGCTGGAAGGTGATCGGCGAGGTCCTCAACCCGTCCGCGCTGCCCCAGGTGACGGTCGACGGGGCTCCTTGGACCAGCAAGGGCGGCTGGGACCACTTCGGCGGCATCGAGGACGCCCACTAGCTTGATCTTTAACCTGTTCGGCGTGGACGTGGGGTCGTTGACTTCTTCGTCCGCCGCTTCGCGGTGTCTGTTTTGCGGACTGTGTGCACGTCGTGGCGTGGGGTGGGCTCGTTGTTCCTGCGCCCGGGTGGCCGTCCTGGGCCGGGTCGTGAGGATTTCGGTGCTCCGGCGGGGCAGGCGGCCTTCGGGCGGAGGTGCCGGAAATCGCGGCGGACCCGGGCGGGAGTGAGTCTGCCGGGCGGGCCGGGTTTCTCCCACGGCCGGCGCAGGTCGGCTGCCAGGGGGCGGGCGAGCCGGAGTTGGGTGAAGGCCGCGAGGATCAGCCAGGTC